>JAYTTH010000166.1:0-7559 GCA_043745515.1 Pseudobdellovibrionaceae bacterium
CATTATGATGCGCAAGTGTCATCTTAATACCTGCCCGGTAGGAATTGCCACTCAAGATCCTGTTTTGAGAGCGCGCTTTGTTGGGCAACCCGAAGATATAATTAATTATTTCTACTTTGTAGCAGAGGACGTTCGGCAAATTATGTCAGAACTAGGAATTAAGTCCTTTTCTGAATTGATTGGGCAGACCCAAATGCTCGATTTTCAAGTTACTCAAGACGACATAAATAAAAACTATAAATTAGCAGGGCTTGATCTTGGAAAATTAATTGAGCCCGCACAGTGTCTAGTCAAAGCAAATGTCGTAAGTGTAATAACTAGTGAATCAAACCTAGCAGGATCGGTCGAAGAGCAAATTACAGAATGGGCAAGGCCCGCTTTGACGAGAGCCAAAGTATCAGCTGGATTTTGGCAAATAAATAATACTCAGCGGTCACTTGGGACTTTACTTTCAAATTCAATTGTTAAGCAATTTGGTGCAGAAGGATTGAAGGACAATCAACTCACCTTAAAAATGGCGGGCGTCGCGGGACAATCCTTTGGTGCTTTTTTAGCCCGCGGAATTACGTTGTCTTTGCAAGGCAGCGCCAATGATTATGTGGGAAAAGGTTTGTCTGGCGGTCGAATCATTATTAGCCAAAGCCCAGAACTAAAAGCAGAGCCAGGAAGCTTAGTCGCCCTTGTTGGCAACACGTGCTTGTATGGCGCAACGTCGGGTGACGTTCTTTTTGCTGGAACAGCGGGCGAGCGCTTTGCGGTCAGAAACAGCGGGGCACGAGCCATCGTAGAAGGGCTTGGCGATCATGGCTGTGAATATATGACTGGCGGTGAAGTGATTGTGCTGGGTTCGATAGGTAAGAATTTTGCGGCCGGCATGTCAGGCGGAATTGCCTATGTTTTTGATCCCCTCAAAGACATGTTTAAAAATTGCAATCTGGCGACAGTGGAATTGATTTGGGATTTTGACCAAAATGAATCGAATTATTTAAAAGACAGAATTAGTCAGCATGCTTCAGAAACCAATAGTAATTTGGCTCAGTCTTTGTTGGATAACTGGGCGTTGAATAAACAATATTTTGTAAAAATATTTCCCACTGATTATAAAAAAATTCTTTTGCAACGGGCCGTTCAACCTCGTCGGATTGGTTTTAAAAAAGAAAGAGAGATCGAGCGTGCTTGATTCAAATGATTTTCGCCCTGTTGAAGAGCGACTTCGCGATTGGAATGAAGTCACACGTCCCACCCCGAATTATTTACGAAAAAAAGAACAAGCACAGCGCTGTCATGATTGCGGGGTTCCATTTTGTCAGAGTGATTCGGGCTGTCCTGTCGATAATTTGATTCCTGAGTGGAGCAAACTGGTGGCCGAAAACCGTTGGGAGGATGCCTTTCATCGACTGCACTTGACGAATAATTTCCCTGAATTTACTGGCAGTTTGTGTCCTGCTCCGTGTGAATCGGCCTGTGTTCTTGGAATCAATGGCAATCCGGTGACCATTAAATCTATTGAGTGGAGTATCGTTGATCGGGGCTATCAAGAAGGATGGGTGCGGCCCCAAAAATCAGTTTTTCAAACGGGAAAAAAGATAGCGATTGTTGGCTCGGGTCCGGCAGGGTTAGCGGCGGCACAACAACTGGCACGCAAGGGTCACGAAGTGACTGTATTTGAAAAAAATAAACAGCTCGGTGGTCTTTTGCGATATGGAATACCTGATTTTAAGTTTGAAAAATGGCGTATTGATCGCAGGCTTGATCAATTGCGTGCAGAAGGTGTGCTATTCCAAACGTCGGTTGATGTTGGCAAAGGTATTTCTTTTGATGAACTTGCAAAACAGTTTGATGCCATTGGGCTAGCGATGGGGGCAGAAAAGCCCCGAGATTTAGAAATACCTGGGCGACACTTGGCGGGAATATGTCAGGCAATGGACTATCTTGTTGATCAAAATCAAGTGATCGCAAAAGAAAAATCCGTATTGGATTTTGATGCTAAAGGTAAGCGTGTGGTAATTCTCGGTGGCGGCGATACCGGGTCCGATTGTCTTGGCACGGCACTTCGACAAAGGGCTCGATCGGTTGTTCAAATTGAATTGCAACCAAAACCTCCAAACGAACGATCTCCGAAAACACCTTGGCCACTATGGCCCACTCGACTTAAAACCTCCCATGCGCATGAAGAAGGTGGGCAAAGATTATGGGACTTGAAAACCATTCGATTTGAAGGCGTAAACGATCACGTCGTGGGATTAATTGCGGAATCGGTTGACGCCGGCGCTGATAAAAATCCGCAAGTAACTGGTCAAAAATCTGCGGATTTGGAAGCTGTTGTGGAGGCGGATCTAGTAATTTTAGCTCTAGGTTTTCAAGGTGCCCACACGCAATCAGTTAGTCAGCAATTATCTTTGGAGCCAACATCAAAAGGGACTCTGCTTGTGCAAAAAAAGAAACAAACTTTGCGACCAGGTGTTTTTGCTGCCGGTGATTTAACTCGCGGCGCTTCACTCATCGTTTGGGCAATTGCCGACGGTCGATCAATGGCAGAAGGAATCGACAATTACTTAGCTCGCTAAAAAAAATTCGAAAAAGGAAACTCCCCGATGGAACTTGAGCGTTCGGCTAATCAGATTGAACAATTAGATTCAGATTACTTCCAATCTGCAGAATGGGAACCTCATCGCTCTGTTTGGCTTGCCTGGCCTAGCCATCATGATTTATGGCAAAAGGCCATGATTGGACATGCAGTTAGCAGCGTTGTACCGGTGCTAGCGGCCAATCGAATTGGTCAAGAAGGTAATCAAAGTTTTTACGGACATTCATTTATTTGTGATCATCGGGGTCAAATTATAAAAGAAATTCCCAATCATAAAGAAGGCATAGTTACTGAATCGTTTGATCTTGAATCTATTCGAAAAAATAGGGCATCGTTTGGATTTTTTAGAGACCTGCGGCTCGATTTATACCGCTAGGGTTTTACTCTTATCAAATTCAAGAAACGGCAGATAAATTATAGATTTAAAAATATAAATTCATGTGACAAATTTAATTTTTTTAGACATCTGTACTCCCAAAAAAGTCACTGGCGCCCCTTAAGCAATCACATTTGTATAGAGTAATCTAATCTCTGGCAATGGGGATGCATTAATTGATAAAGGAGGTCGGCAATGCAAAATAAATTTCGAAAAGATACAAAATTAGGGTTACTAATCTTCGGCTTTTTGATTTTGGTATCGATCGACGTTTCCGCTGAACCGGGCGCCTGTTTCGATTATTATGGAAACAAGAGTAAAGATTGGCTGCTAAGCCAAAAAGACGACCTGTCCGGCCTTGGGAAGGTAGCTCTAGCTCTCTCAAAGCCGTTTCAATTTTTGTCCAAAATTGACTACCCTAAAACTGAACGATTAGCGGCAGTAGCTTTTTTTGATCAAAATAAAAAAATGGAGGCTGTCAACATTCTCTATGAAGATAACTATTTGTTGAAGCATGTGTATAGAATTACCAACCATTTGAAACCAAGACTTATGAATACAACTCTCAATATTATTTTTCATGTCGAAAATGGGTCCTTGGTAGCAACTTATACTTCGGAAATGACAGGAAACTCGACTTCTGTTCGCTGGGACTTATCTACATTAAATCTGGGTCGGAAGCTTTTACAAGATAGCGTGCTTGTGGAGAGTGATATTAGAGAACTAAACGCTCTCTCTGTGAATGCTTTTACTGCAATGAAGGGTTGGATGTTAGGGCAAACAGCGAGTTTATTTAGTAAAAAGCATCGCGAATCAGGACTGGGTGCCCGCTTAGATAATGATCCTAATAACGACGGGTTTTTAAGCTATATTTATCCAAATGGTGACAGAATGTGGGTTCTACAATCAAAACTTAACGGCATTGATATTTATACGCCGACCACAACCAAATACGGCGCAAAAGCTTTTGCTATCAACCGAAACAATGATTATACGCTGAGAGCAAAAGCATTTGGTTCGTTTACAAAAGCAGAATCTGATTCTTTAGATTTGAGAAACCTCTCAAAACCTCCTATTTTTGGATTCGACAACGAGGACATAGTCTATAGCCTTCCTAGTGCCATAGCTGAAAAGATTAAAACGAAATAATCGAGCTTATCCAACGATTGGAGGGCTGGGCCTATCGCCACAATAGTGTTGACCTATTACCTTCGAAAACTTACCTATATTAGGTGCTAGCAATATTAATTTGAAAATCGAGACTATATGACGGAAATTGAAGTTCCTATTGATCAAGTGCAAGAAGATATACATCACCAGGCTGTTCATGGTGATGGAGATTCTACGGCCAGCCGAGGTGCTTTGCTATGTGCAATATTGGCCGTGGCGGCAGCGATATCAGCACTTTTTGCTGGTCATTTTGCGAATGAATCGATGATTTTGCAAATGCAAAGCTCAGATCAATGGGCATATTATCAAGCCAAAGGAATCAAAGCCTCTTTGTCTGAGTTGAAAGGCCAGATTTTAAAAGATGAAACTAGCCTGGAAAAAGTAGCCGAATACAAAAAAGAACAAGAAGAAATAAAATCCGAAGCTGAAGCAAAACAGAAAGAATCTCAAGATAAGCTCCATTTGCATGAAAGCTTGGCTGCTTCTGTAACCCTTTTTCAAATTGCAATCGCGTTGACGGCTATTTCCGTGCTTTCTAGAAAGCGAGTGTTTTTGAACGTGGCGCTCGTCATGGCTGTCATCGGACTTTTACAAATGCTTAGGACATTTTTTTTACATTAGGAGGGCCCTTATGCAGCTTCAAGCAAAATCATTTTTTCTCATCGTTTATTTTTGTTTGTTTGGTCTTTCTCCATCAGCTAAATCTGATATCACTTTAAAACCTGAAAAAATTAATGCTTCCTTTGGAATTGCAAACTGGAAAACTGCCTTGGATTTACAAGGGCGAGAGCAGATTAAGTCTGATCGAGTCGATCCGGTAGGTTTAACAGAATGCCGCGAGACTGAAGAGCTTTCCGGTGTTATTCTTTGTTTGTCATTTTTCCAGCAGGACATGAATAGAATTTTCGGGCGAATGTCTATTTTTTCTGAAGGCGGCTATGTTGTGCCAAAAGGAACCTTGGTGTCGTTTGGCAATCACGACTTAATCAATTTAAATAAAATTACCCAGGGCAACGACCTTACTTCATCAAAAATAATGGAATTCTACAATGCTTTAAAACAGCATTGTCAAAGTCCTGAGTGTAAATTGAGCTTAACTGAACAAAGATTTTTTAAAAATGTAATTTCCCCATTAAAGAAACGATACTCTGATTTCATAATTTTAGGTTTTTCTCACCAATCATTTGATTCCTATCAGATTAATGTTGGGCACGAAATGATGCACGCTCAATATTTTACGGTGAAAGCCTATCGGGATACGATTGAAGTTTTCTGGCAAAATAAGGTATCAGAAGATCAGAAGAAAAAAATTAGGAATGCCTTGGCCGAAGAAGGGTATGATCCAAATGACGAACTTCTCATGAAAAACGAATTTCAGGCCTTTATTCTTGAACCTGGTGCTGAGACAAGTCGCTTAAAAGATTTCGTTCCGATTTATAGAAAATTATTGTTAGATGACTTGTTGAGAAATAGTGTTTTACCTATTCAAATACATTAAATGGATAGATGGATTTTTGGTAAACCTATTTCATATTACATAGGACGTTTTATCTCAATTTATAAAATGGTTGTTTTTCCAAAAAAGACACATTTTAGCAAACTCCGTGAAACTACTTATCAAGAGTTCATAAAGAATTTCGAGGTTACAACTGTTTTGAAACCAAGTGGAGTCAAACTTTCAAAAATTAATGTATAGCAAAAACCTGAGTATGATGAAGCGGCCATTCGGACCTATCACGAAAAAGGAATATCTAGATAGCCAGTGATTGTAAGGTATGAAGCCGAACATCTGGTTTCAGAATCCGAATCCAAAGTAAAATCAGAGTAAAAAAAACAAACCAAATAGCGGATATGTTATTGTTCTGTTTATGATACTATTTTTGACCCCATCGCCGGGAAAGCGAATCCTGTGCTCGACTTGATATCAAGTGCAATTCAAAGCGATCAATTATCCATCCAAGCGGTTCTAGACGATTTTGAGCCCAATCGACTAGGCACTCATCTTCGCTTGTTCCAGCCGGGGTCAATACGCTCGCGACGCGCTTTAGTGTACTAGCGCTAAATTGATCTCGGCCAGAAGAGTATTCTGATTTGAGAGTCTTTATCAAATTCTGAATGCTTTCGTCTCGTTTGAAGGTGGAGTACCGATCCTCTTCTTCAATCGACAAACGCCGAAGGGGATGACTGGATAAAAAGTTAATTGCATCTGTGATCGCATTGGCCCGGACACGAACTTGAGAACAGAGATCATCCAAAAGGAAATTAACGGATTCATCGGCCGATAAAGGTTTGAGGCTTATCTTTTTTTGAACAATATCAAAAAAAGATTCTAAATTTTTACTAGCTTCAATCTGGTCAACGCTGGCATAGGAGATTTGATTTTCAGACTTTTTAATATCCCCGGGCCATCTAAAACGTCGAAAACCGCCGCCTCGAGCGATAGTAATGGGCCCCATTGGAAAATAAATGAGCGGTGAGGGGAAATGATAGGAAAGGTAAATGAATTCACGGGCGGGCAAACTGCCATACAAAAGTAGTGGAACTCCAGAGGGGTTAATTGTTTTAATCATCATGGAATGTCCGCGTTTCAAGTCTCCTAGAAGAATCACACCGGGTTTGATAGTTGTTCTATCAATAGGCACTAGAACTGTGTCCCTGGAAAGAGTCTGGGTGCTTGTAAGTTCCAGTACATATTTTATAAAAGTTTTAACTTTATCGTTATGTCCATCCCAGCGAAAACTTCGACTAGATATTATTTGACCAGGATGAACAGGATCGTTGATCGCAAACTCAAGACCATTTATCCAGGAGAAGACGATTCGCAGGAGGTAATGCAGGTCAGCACAATCAATTTTCATTTGGCTATAAACGTGGTCTTGTTGCGTGAGAAAATCTGGTCCCACTTTGGTTTCGATCCATTTTGAATACATAGATTCAGTCTCTTCGTTCCATTTGCTTTTCTCATCGTGAGGCCAAACGTCGGCAATCGTTGCCGCAGAGATAAATATTAAAAACAGAATCCGAAAGACTGTGTTCATGACAATCAAAGTTTATTATAAGTACACAAATTAGTGTCTAAGGGGTTAAATTCGGCAGCTAGTTCTAGCAAACTATTTTGGTTGAGTGCCTTTTTAGAAATAAATAGTCCCCTCATGTACCCGCTATAAGGGCGATTGTTGTCAAGACTTCCGATTTCAAGTTCAGATCGAGTGCAATAATGTGAGCCGCGGCAGTCCTTTTCTGTGATAAAACTATGAGTGACTGGATTTTTTAGCGGTCGAGAAAAATCGTCTCTGTTAAGCTCAATTCGTTGAGTTCGAAAATGACTACTAATGGTTGCCGTCGTACCAAAACGTTTTTCATTTGGATCGCGAATTATATAAAGATCGATGTAGGGACCAAGTCGATCATCGAGATGGACACTCA
>JAYTTH010000167.1:0-2069 GCA_043745515.1 Pseudobdellovibrionaceae bacterium
CGTCGCCCCATTTTCCACGATTTTTGGCAGCTGAGATAGAAAATAGAATAAACCATCGATGGCATCGCCTTGTTTAGCCCCAATGCCTTGCTCGAGCCAACGACGGCAAGAATCAGAGAAACTAATGGAATTCGCTTTGGCAAATTCGTTCAATTTTTCAATTGTAGTTTCGCCAATGCCCCGAGGAGGTACATTGATGATTCGCTTCAATGTGACATCTTTGGACTGAATCGCTTGCCGAATAAAAGCAATTAAATCTTTCACTTCCTTGCGTTCAAAAAGGGATGAGCCGCCAGTGATTGAATATTCAATACGACATCTCTTTAGGGCGCTCTCGAGCCAAGCCCCTTGCGAGTTAGATCGATAAAGAATGGCAATGTCTTTAGCCGCATAGCCTTCCTTTATGAAATTTTGAATTTCAAGAGCAACAAATTCACTTTCGGCTTCTTCATTTTCTAATATAAAAAGTTCCGGTATATGATCTTTTACTTTCTTACTTTCAGATTTCAATACCTTTCCATGGCGAGATTTATTCTTGCTAATAATATCGTTGGCAAAATTTAAAATGGAAGTAATGGATCGGTAGTTTCTTTCAAGCTTAATAACTTCACACTTCTTATAGTCTTTTGGAAAATTCAAAATATTTTGAACCTCAACACCCCGCCAGCCATAGATGGACTGATCATCGTCCCCAACAACAGAAATATTATTATGGGGACCCACCAAATGTTTAATTAACTTCATTTGAGTACTGTTGGTATCTTGGAATTCATCCACCATGATCTGAGTGTACTGAGCTTGCACGTCTGCTTTGATATGAGGAAATTTAGTAAAAAGTTCGAGTGGTTTTAACAAAAGGCTTTCAAAATCCACTACGCTCAGCAAATTCAAACGCTTTTCATATTTTGGAGCCAACATTTCTGCCATCTGGTGATATTCATCATCAATGGTCGAAGATCCTTTTTTATTCCTAATATTCTGAATTAAATTATACAAATGTTCGAGGTCATATTTATCGCGCCCAACCACTTTGGTTTCTTTAAGCATTTCTTTTAGAATGGCAAAAGAATCCGAAGTGTCTATGATTCCGAAATTCTCATCCAGTTCCAGCTCCTTGTGAAATCGCTTTATAAGCTTGAGTCCAAAGGAGTGAAATGTTCCCGCTGATATTTTTTTTGCGGCTTTGCCGATTTTTACTGTCACCCGGTGCTTAAGCTCCCGAGCTGCTTTATTGGTGAATGTCAGAACCAAAATTTCTTCGGCCTTAACGACCTCTTCAGCAATCAAACGACCGGTTCGCGATACCAAAACCGTTGTTTTGCCCGAGCCCGCACCCGCCAAAATTAAAAGTGGCCCGTAATTATGGGCCACTGCGCGCTGTTGTTCAGGATTGAGTCCGGTATACCACATTGAGAACCTTTAAACGTCCACTTAAATTACGGGCGATTATGAATAAGCAGTTTCACTTCATCAGAAAATACAACTTCAATTTTATCGATTTGAACTGACCTAACTATACCTAAACCAAACTTGGGATGACTGATTTTGTTCGCGATTTCAAACTTGCCTTTTAAGCTGTACGGCTTTTCTTCCATAGTTGAAAGGGACGCCAAAAGCTGCTGATATTCTGTTGCATGATTTGACTTTCGCTGGTTGGCACTTGGCGCACGAGACGAAGGCTTTCTAGCGGTTGTCGCCTTTTTTTCTTTTGGAAGCGAGTATTTCTTTTTAGAGTGGCAAACTTCACATTCAATTTTAGCAGATGTGGCCGTCGTGTGGGCCAATACTTTATGATAGCGGTCGACATCACATTTTTTACAAAAGGTAAAAAATGATTTAGCGACCGGTGGAAGTTCTGTAAGTGTTTCAGCCATGGTGTCTCCTAATTATCCCAAAGGTTATCTTGTTTAGTATCCCTTGGGTCTATAAATACTTAATGGGGCCTTTAGATCACTGCTCAGAATTTCTGATGCATTTAAATAAAAGGGACCTTCATTATTCTGAATTTTGTTCTGAATTTCAATCATTGATTTTTCATCGCTGGGATTTATGACAAATCCCGTTTTTCC
>JAYTTH010000168.1:0-27997 GCA_043745515.1 Pseudobdellovibrionaceae bacterium
GGTGCAAACTTTTAATTGCTAACGAAAACGTTGCAATGGCAGCTTAGTGCTGTCACGGATCCCAGCTGAATCGATGGTGTTGAGCTGAAGATCTGTTATAAATGCCATACCGGTTGGAAGCCGCTTTCTGAGGGGCCCCAACCTAAATTAACCTTGGGAGTATCGACGACAATTTTGTTTGTGGAAGTGATGTCGATCTACTAAAAACATAAACTAAGTATGTAGTGCCTCTTCATGGAGCTCTTGCGGACGGGGGTTCAATTCCCCCCGCCTCCACCATTTTCCCCGAACGTGAAATCAATCACTTAGGGGATTTCCTTTAGTTTCATCTAGTATCACAAAATATCATCTGATTTCATATAGTTGACTAGTATAATCGAGTATTGGTTATCCCAAATTACTATCGGATTTCTTTAGGCTACTTGGACATTTGGGTTGGACAGGTGCTTGGACTAACTACATGCTTAGTAAGTATGTAGTGAATTGCTTAGATATTTAAGGTATTCTTAGTTATGGCAAAGATAAGTAGAACATCCAAAGTAATTCTGAGTTCGGAAGCAAAGGTGCTGAAGCGGCTTCGTCAACGGTATGGAATGTCTATGAGAAAAGCTGGGGATCGACTTGGATATTCGGATTCCTATGTGAGCCAAATTGAAAATGGCCGCGAAAACATCCCCACAGGGGAGAGGTTGATGAAATTCCTCAACCTCTATGGCGGGATCACAGAGAAGTATTTTAAACAGCTGTGCAAGGAATGGCGAGATGAGGCTGATGACATTGATATGCTCGCGGAGTTGGTTAAGAAGTTGCCAAAAGAAAAAGTGGCAACTCTCTTAACTCTTGCGCGACAGATGGCAGAAGGAAAAATCTAAGTTTCTTTTTTCAGCGGAATAACAGCGGCGATTTTTTCATCTAGATCCAACGAAAGCGCATCTGTTGCACCGTTTAGATCTGATGCCGACAGACGGACGTACCTTTGGGTCGTTTTCAGATCCGCGTGTCCAACCATTTTTTGAACAGCAATAGCAGGAATTCCTTTGAGCAAAAGATGAGTAATAAACGACGCCCTTAAGCTATGGAAGTTTGTTCCTCTTATGCCGATTTCATTCTGAAAGCTTCGAAGAATTTCAGCGGCCTCACCACGTTTCCAATCCTGAAGTTGCGGAAGAACAAACTCGCCATCCGACTTCAATTTTAGTTCTTTAAGGAATATGATCAGTGAAGAATTCAACGGCAACGTCCTAATTTTCCGATTCTTGGTCGGTCCGATCAATTTCGCCTTAGAACAATAGGCTTCACCAATAGTGACATTGCTGTTGGTAAAGTCGATATGACTCCAGCGTAAGGCGAGGCCCTCGCCACTTCGTAAGCCAAGTTCGTACACCACTCGCCAAATTGGATACCAAGGATGATCTTGTTTGAAGGCTTCTTGCAGAAGAAGTTTAATTTCATCCCTTGTCATTGCGATGAGCGCCTTTTCTGAAATCTTGCCGTATGTCAATCCCATGCACGGGCTTTTGGAGATCCGTCCAAAATCGACCTGCCTCTTAAAAACTCCTCGAATGTATTGAAGCAATTTATTCTTGGATGCCATTGTCTTTTCGACAAAGACAGTTTCGATACGCTTTTCAATTTCCAAGGGGCTGAATGAATCAATATTCCGATCTTTCCAAATTGAGGTATGCAGTTCAAGAATGCTTTTGGCTGACGACATGGTTGAAAATGCGACCTTCTTTTCGAGTTGAGAATAATATTCTTCAAGTGCGTTCGACCAAGTCACTGTCGATTGCCAGCCCTTTTGCTTCAGAAGATAAAGCTCTGATTTCAACTCTTCTTCTGCTCGTCGGGCTTCTCCTTTAGAGGAAAAACCACGCTTGCGCCTTTCGATTAGCTTTCCACCAATAACAATCGTAACCCGAACATCAAATTTTCCGTTTGGTTTATTTTTAATTGTCATTTTAAACCCCTCTTTTTCCATAAATGAAAATGCCGAGATCACTTTTTTTGAAACGGAGTGTGCCTTTTCGCCGACCACCCAGGTTGTATCCCTTAAGACAACCGCTGCATTTATAGTTGTAGAGGGTTTTGACCGTGCATCTGAGGTACGCAGCTGCCTCTATGGCTGTAAGCCAATCTGACTGATTTGGGGTCGGGGGGCTCGATCCTGAAAGTACAAATGGATCGCTTGATCCATTTAAGTTGTCGTCGGTTTTCACTTTTTGTCTCCTTTGTTGTGAGGGTTTTTACTTAAAAAATCCTCGATATTGATCTTTGGCGACCCATCGTTTTCGTAAGATCGAGGGCCAAAAAGCATTTCTAAGAAGGAGCCATCCTCAATTTTCTCATTGAGTTCATCCTCCATTAGGAAATCGCATTCGATGCCGTGTAAATTCACTTTTTTCATAATCTTGCCGCCTCCTATATGACAGCTGTGCCATCCGTGAATGGACTTTGGTTACCTCACGGGGTTTATTTCTTTTAAGGCTTAAATTATCGAATTTAAGCTGTTATTTAAACTATACTAACAGTTATACTGTTTTGCAACAAAAATAAGCAAGCTTGCTATTCATGAGTATATTTGATAGGATAGTTTAAATATGAGTAGAATAAAGACCTGTGGATTTACAACCACTCAACTTGATGACCTAATGAAAGCGTTAAATCTAACGAGAAACGATATTCCTCGCGTATGCCAAGGAGTAAGTTCGAGCGCCTATGGTTGGTGGAGAAGCAAAGAGCAGGTGCCTTATGTTCATTTGCACGCATTTGGAAAAGAGTTAGAAAGACAATTAAAGCTACGTCCTAAGACAGAAATAGATAAGAAAGTTGAGAAAGATCTAATTTTGGCTTTCGCTCTGGAGAATGCTTCTGGCTCTGCAATGCCTGTCTCAAAGCAATCCGTCCTTCATACCTCATTTTCTGATAGTAAGCCGCAAAAGGATAAGCCAAAAGGCATGAGGGATCTTTTAAAATTGGCAACTCAGGAAGAAATCATCAATGAACTTCATCGCCGTGGAGGCACAGTCACTTTTAGTCCAAAGAAAACTAGGAAGAGTTAAAACTCGTTTGCATGAACCTAGAGCGCAATAAATTTCATACCTGACTTTGACTATTTTCAAATTATTTTTTAGCAGAAAATTACCAATAAAAATCAGATACTTACAAATCTAAAAATTTCGGTACAGGCGCAAATTGCATATGGTCTCTACGATATAAGTAAGGTGTACGACAACCTTTACCTATATATAGGAGAAAACATGCCCACAAATAACATGATTACTAAAGAGGACAAGAACGCTGCGGTTCTGGCTTTCATCAAGTCCAATCGCATTGAGAGAGGACTCACGCAAATACGGTTAGAAGATCTATATTTGCTCTTTTTTAAATGGCTTGCGGCCAGCAAATACGATTTCGCACCGACGAAACGACAGTTCGCAAAAGTCTTCAATTCAAAATTCAAAAGTGCTCACGCCTCCGTTACTGAAAAGGGACTGCATACATCCAGAAAAATTTATTACCTGAGTAAATCAGTCGGGATTGGTGCTTGATATGCTTTGGTTCAAACACTTTTCAAATAGCGCGACCCAGAATCAGTCTTCGATGGGCCTTAGCAGCGAACTCGGCGCCGAGGGCTATGGGCGGCTCATGTTCCTAATTGAATTTTTAGTTGGCGGCGTGGAGACCGTTGAGCAGGCACCATTTGCCAAACTCAAAGTAAATGTATGGGCAACGATCCTCAAATGTAAGCCGAAGAAAGTAAGGACGTTTCTAGAATGTTGTCGGAACCACGGAATAATCAACTTCGTTGATCTTCAAAATGAAATCGAAGTCGTTTTGCTCAACCACCGAAAACTACTAACAAATTCAGCACTACGGAGCGGAAAAAGGACGCCCCATGGTCAACCAGTGGGCGACCAAGAAGAGAAGAGAGAAGAAGAGACCAGAAAAGAATCAAACTCTTCTTTCTCAAAAAGCCAAGGGAACTATCAGTCCTCTGGCAAAGATGACTCAAAAAATACGCTATCAAAATCTGACTCAGATGATTCGGATTTATTATCACCCATCCAGTTTCAAGAATCCGACGACATCGAAAACTTCATGTCGTCTGGTCAATAGGAGCAAGATATGTCTGCAAATCAGTATAAAGATCTTCACAAACGCCTTTGTGGTTACAAAGAAAAAGGGTTTACTCTCGACCAGCTTCTAACTTTATTTGATGCAACTGGCACGCATCTTTTGCCTGACCAAAAAAAATGGGTACAAGTAACTTATCCAGTAATTCAGGTCGAGGAAAACGGTCCATCAAAGAAACGAATGTCCTCTGAAGAAATGGCCAAGTTTAAAAAGGATATGATTTCTGATGCGGAATTGGAAAAACGAAAGAAAGTTGTGCAGGAAACAGAACTTGAGGTTCGTGAAAATAAATCTGAAGTTGACCTTATAAAATATAAACAACAACGCGAGGACATCGAAAAATTAAACTCCGAACGAAAAGCCGTTCAAGCCTTGAATCTCGATCAGATAAGCGACACATATTTTTCTAACGGAATGAATGAGCACCAAAAATATTTGGAAGCCGCAAAGTACAGGGTGAGATTTATGCTGCCGTGTTTTGACAGCACAGTTCCCCTTTTTGGAAAAAATCTTTTACTTTTCGGTGCAAAAACTGGTGAAGGCAAATCGTCAACGGCAGGTCAGATCATTTATTCAGTTCTTAATCAGAATAACCCTGCAACTGGTAAACCATGTCGTGCATTGGTAATTACCAACGAAGAATCCATGGGCGATGTCTTTACTAGAGTAGCTTTTAACTATAAAAAATGGCCATATACTCGTCCTGACGGAATCTCAGAGGAGCAGCGTCGAGAAGTAATACGTTTTCAAAGTGAAATGCGTGAATCAAAGCGCTTAGTCGTGGTTGATAACTCATTTCCAGATCTTCGGCACCCAACTACGAGCCTCGAAGGTCTTGGATATTTTCTTGATAGCGTCGAAAAAAATAAAAATGATTTTGATTTGATCGTAATCGACTACTTCCAAAAAATATCGAATTCCGTGGATAACAAAGCTGCAAATTCTGTTGATGTACTGACCCGCGTCTGCGACATGCTAGATGAATTTCGCAAAAAGCTTAGTTGCCCTATAATTATCTTTGCCCAGATTAATCCTAAGAATTCAGACAAAACAAATTTTGAAGATCGAATCAAAGGAAGAAAGAAAATTTTGGAAACCGCAACATTCGCGGCTGAAATTGAACTCGACCGAGAAAATTACGCCACACATTTTCGCATTCATAAAAATCGTCTTGTCCAAGGCACCGTGGGTTCAACTATTACAGTCGGCTTTGATCGCGAAACAGGGATGCTCGTTACCAGGGATATTTCATTTCAACAAAAGGTCATACGCTGGAAAAGCGAAAGACCATCAAAGAATTTTCCTGACCTCGCTAATGAACGCGGAATAATTCAGAAGGCCACTCCACCCCGTCGCCGCTAATCTTATATGCATAAACCAAGGAGATTCCTATGATCGTAAAATGCAATTCCGTCCAACTTCCCGTAGATACCACCGAAAACCTTGAGCCTATAACGGTTAGAGCTGCTGTGAGCGACGCAAACGCAAGTCCTGGTTGGCTTGGCGAACTCGATTTCGAGATCGACAGTGGGTCGGACTGTGTCTCTATTCCACTTCCAATCCTGACCAAATTACTTGGGGATTATTTGAAGCTAGAGGACACAGCTTCAATGCAGACCGCCGACGGCGCTCAATCGCAGGTCGCCATGACCAAAATTTCATTGAGAATAAAAACAGAAAATGGCGAAATCGTGGCATTGCACGAGGTTGAATGTACAGTACCTCAAGACGGTTCGATTCTAATGGGGCGAAATGTTCTGAATTTATTTAAGGTCGTACTTGTCCAAGGCGAAATAAGATCTATGACCTTGGCTCCTAAAATAATTTCGTGGCTTGGATTGAACGATTAATTTTTTCGCCCCTCAAGACAAATCAACAAATCGGCTTTCTCTTTCGAAGATTGACGGAAAGTGTGAGTTTTTTCAACCATGAGGCCCACTTCTCGCAGAGATTTCAGGAGCTCTTCCTGGTCGTGCAAGAATAGAACATCATGTGATTTCTGCTTTTCAGTAAGTTGCATAGTTCCTTCAAGACGTTTTCCCTCAATTTTGAAGGTATTGTAGAAACCCTTCCATGCGGAATACGAGTTTGGATTAGCTGTGATAATTAAAAAATGCCCACCAGGTTTCAACACGCGGCTGAGCTCTTTGTTCGCTAAGTGTAGATCAGCCAAAAGATGCCATACCAGAATTGAGAAGCAACCATCGAAAGCCCCAGGCAAAAACGGCAATGAATAGACATTTCCCAGTACGAACTCGCGATTTTCACCACTGTAGATTTCTTTCGCTCGCTCTGTCATTAGCGGTGATGGCTCAACGCCAGTGTACCTAAGTTCACTTAAATCAATTTTATCTGAACAAATTCCCTGGCCGCTGCCAACTTCAAGGACCTTCTTAATCTTTCGTTCCGAAAGCCACGATCTGACCGCAGGATAAATGTCATTATCTCTTATCGAAACTTTCGGTGTTTCGACAGCTTCAATCCATTGCAAAGCGGTATCATTGTCAAAAGTGCGATCATCCATCTGCTTATTTAAACTAACTTTATGATCCTGGTCCAGATCAGATTCGTATTTTTATAATTTAAGCGAGGCCGACTGTTACTTCGATTTCAGACTTTCAATACTAACGCTGAGTTCGCAAAAATCCGATAGGTCTAAATTAACCTCATAAAGAACTCCATCGTCACTAGGCGACTCTTTGAGCGAAGTATTTTCCCGAAGCATAGTTTCCCAGATGAACGCATTATTTTCCATGGCTTGGCTGGCGCTGAACTGATGAGTCTCGTAATTGATCCCATAATTTTGTTGTAGTGCAGGATCGAGGACTTTAAATTTTTTCTCCACGATGCTTTGAGAAAAAGCGAAGGTGTAATTTTCCAAAAGATACGACAAGTCAGACCATCCAAGGCGTAGAGTGTGAAATTCTTTTTTGCCTTCGGGCTTCCATCCATAATCCGAAATAACAACGGGGACATGATGATATAAGGCTTGGTTCTTGAAAATGCTCACGTTCGGAAGAGTTTCGTTTGATTCGGTCAATGCCATAACGGCACTTTGTTTAAGGATTGGCTCCTTACCATTTGAATCAAATTCTACTTGAGCAAACTCGGCGACCTTCGGAACAAGGAGGGCCGTTTTATCTGGAAAGAAAAAAGCCAAAAATTGAAGATCCATGTGCCAGTTGTCAGCGTCACTGACGATCCATCGTTTTTCTAAAAATTGTGGTTGATATCTTAGATTTTTGTAAAAGGACTCAATCCCTTTTTTCGAAGTATCGGTTAAAATTGGCAGGTCATAAGATTTTCCACGAAGCTGGCTTTCGTTGTTATCTCGTTTGGCGATGAAATAATCTGAATAGTCAGCGTTATAGACATGATCGTCCATTTTGAGTTCGCCAGCCTTCATTTCCTTGAAACGCATGATCGGTTTTTGTGCCAAGGACATGAAAAATCTTTTCTTCAAAAACTGTCTTACGTTGGCGAGAAATTCTTTTTTGGCTTCTGTCGCTTTATCTAAAGGCTGACCTTGCGCTGGTTTAGGGACGATAACTTTGAGTTTAATACTTGGATTGAACCGAGGACCACTTTTGCAAACAAGGTCCTTGATATTTTGTCTTGGTATTGAGGATTCTTCCGACCTCACGCTTTCGGAAACAATGGCCGCTGATATGTTGGTTGGAAATATAGAAAAACTCGCTGCCTGCGCAGAGTCGGCTATGAAATCGGCTGGAGCCTGGGAAGCATCCTTGTTCTTGGGGTCAATACGCTCAGGTAAATGCGAGGTGGTCGCACAGCCAGAGCAAAGAAATACCAGACAAATTGAAATTCTTAAAAGCGAGTTGTTATTTTTCAAAGAATACCTCCACGGAATCTGTCGCCTGGTCAAAGTTGGAATGCCGTTCGCTGTTAAAAAATAGGTGCTTCGGCTTAAAGCCCTTGAGACGAACGATGGCTTCTCGATCATCGGGAAAAATAACCAATGACTTTGGCATTTCATCGCATTTAATAATTCTTGATCGCCCCTTGACGATCAACACATCGTCGCAAGCGGGTATCGTCGTTAGAATTAAATGACGACCTTCCGACTGAACGAATTCTTTTTTGCTACTAGATTTCGATTTCAGTGAATCAAGATCGGGTCTATTCTTGATGAGGTTCGTGTCACCTGTCGTAGCTTTGTCGACTTCCTGAGATTGGCTTTCTTTGATCGGTTCAGCCTTGGCCAATTTCAAATCATAGTGACACGCGATGTAGCACGTCCATGAACCTTCTGACTCTTGGCAATCTTGGTTGGCAGGTTCACATTTTAGTCCCGTTACTTGCAAATCGGATGAAACTTCAGAACTCCAAGTAGATTGGGCAGTATCCTCGACGGATAGGGTTTTACTTTTGACGCTATAGCCTTGAACGTATTGAACAGCGGAACCGAAGCACTGATCCAGCGAGACTTTTTGAGCGACGCCCTTATCAGGGCCAGTGCCAACGCAAGAAACGCTTAATATATTTTCACGAAGCTTGAGTCCGTTTGCAAGCCACGTTGGCGCTTTGGCAAAACTCGGCGAGGGGCCGAGAAATGCCAGAAGGGTTGTCGTAAATAGAGTTGCAGACAGAGATTGCTTCAATTTTATCCTTACTCTTCGCTGCCATTTTTAGCCGATGGCGTGCGCTGTTCATTCGGGGATGACTCATTAACGAATTTATCCCAGTGCTGATCCACTTTTTTTGCAAACTCCGCACTGATTCCTTGTTTTCCCTGAGACTTCCGAATTGCATCGGTGATCGCCGCCTTAAACTGCGGCTCATCCATTTGTGAAAGAACGAAGACACGGTACTGAACGGCCACTTCGTTTTGACCCTGTACCGCGACCTTCTCCCAATATCGGTATTTTAGCTGGAGATTACTCGAAGTAAGTTTGGACGCTTCCGATCCGATATAGCGAGCTTGGCTTGAAAACCCAGTACCTTCCTCAGCATTTTCAAAAATATAGTCAAGGCGCTGCTCGACAGCATGAGAAATTGAGGATTTAGCATTGTTCTCTGCGATTCGATACGCGGCAGAGAGATTGTCGTTGATCGAAATGACAGACATTCCCAACGATAAAACTTTGCCATCCACAATTTGGAATGGTTGAGATTCTTTTAGCCAAGACGGACGAGAACTCATATCGTCAATGCGCGAAATGATCCGCTCTTCGCCAATGTTGCTTGCGACAGCTTTTTCCATTTCAGTTTTCGGCGCAGTTGAGCACGCACAGAGGCCACAAATAGATACTGCCGATAGTAATAGGTTCAGTTTTATCATAAATCCTCCTTGGATCGTTTTATTGAAAGTCATTTGCCGTCACCTTGGATTAAAGGATCGCCACTTTTGATTTCAGTAACAGCGGTGCCTTTTTTATCTTGGTATCCAGCATAGAATTTTGGAAATTCGCCGTGCTTCGCTCGGTAGTCAGCTAAATCCTTCTTTGTCTCAGTCTCTTTTTTAATTTTGGCCGTTTTGTACCAAGTTAGATATTTTGGGTTATCGGAATAAAGAACGATTGATTCACCGTTAAATGCGTCAGTGTCGGCTTGCAATAGATGGCCGCCCACAGTGAAGCGGAATACCTTCATATTTACGAGTTCCTCGAAGCCGCCGTCGGCACAATTCTTAGAAACCATTTGGTAGCCGCTGACTTTTGGGGCGATTGATTGAGTCATGAGGTCGTTGCCATTCAAAATGAAGGCACCGCATCCTTTTTTCTCCTGTAAAGTACCAGCGGAAAAAACAAGATCACCTACGCAGGTAAAAAGAGATGTGTCGTTAAGAATTATATTTGCCATGACCTTCGGTGCATTTGGACGCGGCCATGCTATTGTCGCAAATGAACAGCGGTTGTCCTTTATAATAACTTGAACACTTTTTTGTAGTTCACCTGACTTAGTTGAGTAGGTTCCACTTTTGCCGAGCAGCGAAGAGAGATCTAAGGCGTTTGCGGAAGCGGAAAATAGAACGCTCAACGCTATTGTGGCTGAAACATTTTTTAAACTGTTCATTTACCGCCATCCTTTTTTGTTCTCTTAGTCAGGCGATCAATGCGAATTCTTGCGTAGCCGTCAAAGTAAGGCGTTTCATCGAAGAGTTCGGTGATGCTAATGTCGCTTTGTTGATCGCTATCGCCAGTGAGTAGCCAGGTGAAATTTATTTCCAATTCATCACAAAGCTTCTTAACGGCCAGATGGTCTGTTGGACTCACGCCGTTTAACCATCCAGAGAGAACGGACGGCGCAACGCCAGCTATTGACGCTGCTTTTTTCTGCGTGATCTTCTTCTCACGCAGTATTTGAAATAGGCGTGTGCCCCATTTGCCGTCTTTGCTCATTTAATGAATCTCCTGCACCTTTCTATCGAGCTAAATGTGTCGAAGGATTAGCCATATTCACTATTACGAATCAGTTCAGCTTTCTGAATTATCTCTGACGACGGCTTCTGTGTGCGATGTCACAGCTCTTTTTTGAATCAATTTCGCCAGCCGTTCGCAGATATTCAGCATTGTGAATCTGACACAAGGTCGAGCGTTAGCTTCAAATCTTGGCGTGCCTTTGGTTGTGGTTAGAACTTGTTTCATCTTGCGCATCTACACCCATTAGATCATGCTTGACGCTCAATGTCAATACAGTGTATTGTTAACGTAGTGCCATTGAGGTAAGGTGTATCAATATGAAAATTAAAACCGCTACACCGAAACGCGATAAGAGACCCACCCCTCTTTCATTCAGATTATCCAAGGAGGCGGTAAAGAATCTTAAAGAGCTTGCCAAGTTTACACATAAGAACATGACCGATTTGATAGAAGAAATGATTGCTCAAGCTCATAAAGATACGATCAAGAAATAATGGCACTACGTCGTATCGACATTTAATATAAGATATGGTATTCTGTATAGGATGTCTTCAGAGATGCGGTATTGGGAACCACCTTTATATCTGAATTTGGTTGGAAATTTTTTTTGAAAGTTGCCCCAGACATTTCCCTTTCAATTTATAGGGAACCACTTTCTTTGACTGCGTCTCAGAATAGCTGACTAGCCAAAATAAATTAGGTACTTCATCCCCGATAGAGGATCTGCTTTAGGGGATTCAATAGGAGAGTTTTCATGGCGCAAAACTGGATCATCACCAAAGATCAATTTTTGACGGAGGATGAAGTACAAAAGCTATACGCTGCACTTCGTGATGCTAAAGATTTGGCGATTCAGCGAAAGAGCTTTTATTGCCACATCCGAGACTACTATCTCTTCCGCGTTCTTCTTGAGTCTGGCCTTCGCGTATTTGAACTTACTGCTCTTAAGGTGTCTGATTTTCGTAGCGGTAGCCTTATCGTTCAAAACGGCAAAGGGAATAAAAGGCGTAACGTCTTGCTGGCGAAGGAAACTCAGAGATTACTCATGGAATTTTTAAAGATGAAAGCCAAAATTTTGAACGAACCAATTGGAGACGAAGATTTTCTTTTCCTTTCGGAACGCCGTAAGCCTTATTCTACGCGAGGCATTCGCAAGAGAGTTAAATTTTGGTTTTCTAAAATTGGTGTCAGCGCCGATCTCAGCTGTCATTCCTGCCGTCATAGCTATGTTAGCCATATGCTTTCAAAAGGAGTGGACCTCGTTACCGTGCGGGACAATGCAGGCCATTCCAGTTTGGCGGTGACTTCGGTTTACAGTCACGCCGTTAAAAACGATTTGGGCGAGCTTGAGCTTTATAGTTCCGCTTCCCTTACAAAACGGAACTAATAGTCATCTGGAGACTACCAACTCAAATAAAACAACCTTTGGTAAAAAGTAGACGGAACTTTTAGCCTCCACATAATTAGGCTCGGTATCGTTCAGAAAGACGGTACTTCCAAGGGTCGGCTTTCACGCCGCCACCGATTCTTTCGATGATACCTGACTCAATCATACTGCGAAGTAAGCGCGTGAAAGTTTTCTTACGAATTCGGACCAGCTTTTGAAGATCTGGTTTTGTAAGTGGATTTGTATTCAATTCTCGCATCGCTTCGACCACAATGTCGCGTAGTCGGGGCTTCCGCTCGCTTCGTTTAAGCAGAAAAATATCTGTCAGTGTAAAAATATTTCCATTACCAACAATCATGTTCAACCTCCATATACTTGAAGATTGTCGCAGAAACCTTGGTCCCATATGATTCAAGGTAAAATGGGCAGAAATTTTATTTCTTCTGATCCCGTCAATGACTGCCTAAATCCTAGGTCCCTGGTGGGTCCGAGAATGGTGGGTCCGAACTTTTAAAATACAGATTTCAAGGCAGATTGCTTTAACGCATTTTTAAACAAATCGTCATCAGAAGTATTGGTCAAAATTGGGAACCAGCACTCATAAGTTCCTAAGTAAAGGCTATCTTTTCTATCTTGCATATTCGGTATAAATAGACCTATTATTTCGGTATAGGAGAGTGCGTGGATAAAATCGTGGTTGATATTGATAGAATAATGGAAAAGGTTTCGCCGCGAACGGACAGATCGAAAGTATCGCTCTATCTCTCCAAAAAATTATTCTCATCTTTTAAAAAAAAGTGCGGTCATGCTTCCGCATCCAAGGTGATGGAAGAATTGATGGATGCCTATGTTAACCGCTCGCCAAGAAAGGATGTTTAGATGGGAAATAAGGATTTTCTGATGAGCATAAAGCCTGGGTATGCAAATTTAATTGTAGAGGGAGTGAAAAAGATCGAATTAAGAAAGAAATTTCCATCGGATGTGAAGTCAGGAACTAAAATTATTATTTACGCCTCTGCGCCGATTAGCATGATAATTGGGGAGTGCTACATTGAGTCCGTGGAAAAACTTGCCATTGATAAGCTCTGGAATGAGTCTTGTATTGAAGCCATGATTTCTTGGTCCGACTTCAAAGAATACTTCACAGGACATAAAGCGGGATATGCCATTAAGCTGAGTGGCCATCTTCGTTACGATAAGCCAGTTACTCTTGATAAATATGACTTTTTACCAAGTCGCCCACCTCAATCATATTGCTATGTGGAAACCGATAGAGTCAGCGAATTGAGCTAACGTGTTTACCTTCCTTCTCGATACCAACATATTTATCCAACTGGAAGAAGTTGACGATAAAGGCGAGATAAGAACGTCATTCAGTGAATTTTCAAACCTCTGCCTTAAACACAAGGTAAAAATTCAGTTCCATCCTTTGACTAAGACTGAAATTGAACGTGATAAAAATGAAGTTCGGCGCAAGCAGATGCTTTCGAGGCTTACCAAGTATCCTGTCTTGGAAAGTCCTCCGTCAGCTGATTTACCTGCGATCGAATCACTCTTTGGCCGCATTAAAAGGGCCAATGATGTTAATGACAGTCAGCTTCTTTTCGCAATTCACCGAAGATGCGTGAACTATCTAATTTCTGAAGACGACGGACTTCATCAAAGAGCAAGGCACGGCAGCGTCCACGACCGAGTTCTTACTGTTAAAGCTGCGATAAATCTTATCAAGCGATTTTTGGAACCTGAGTCCGTCAAGCTTCCCCACGTCAGGGAGGAGTTTCTTTACAATATCAGTCTAAAAGATCCGATTTTTGATTCTCTCCGTGAAGGATACAAAGGTTTTGATAATTGGTACAACAACGCGAGTGCCGAGCAAAGAAAAGCGTGGATCGTTGAGCTTGATGGAAAGCTCGCGGGAATATGCATTTATAAAAAGGAAATCACGGAAGACTTTCCTGGCCTTGGAATTCCAAATCTAAAACTATGTACGTTCAAAGTTGATGAGTTTGCCAGAGGTGGAAAGCTTGGTGAGCTTTTACTAAAACAGGCTTTCTTGTATTCGGCGAAGAATGGAATGAAATCAACGTGGCTTACAGCTTTCCCAAGGCACGAATATTTGGTTTCTTTTGTTAAAGATTTTGGATTTCAGGTTCATAAGCAGTTCAAAATCAACAAGGAAACTGGCGAATCAGAGATGGTCTATTTTAAAGAACATTTCCCCCCTACGGGCCTTCCAAAAATGGACGCTTTGAAATTTCATATTAAATATAGCCCGTTTTATTATGATGATACTTCAGTGGACAAGTTCGTCATACCGATAGTCCCTGCGTATCACGACATTTTATTTCCAGAGGCTAAAAAACAGTTATCTTTGGACGGCTTTAATCCTCTAGGTAATGCTCCAGGAAATACGATAAAAAAAGTTTACCTTAGCAAATCGTCCATCAAGGAAATGAGCGAAGGAGCTTTAATTTATTTTTATCGCTCCTCTCCTGACCAAGTCATAACTACGCTCGGAATTGTCGAGAAAACATATCGCCTTGATACCCTTTCCGACGTTTTGGACGTCATCGGGAAAAGGTCGGTATATACGCTAAAACAAATTAAAGAAATGTTGTCTACCGAACTTTTTGTCATTGAATTTCGCTTCGTTCAACATTTTCAGGCCCAGACTACTTACAAAAAATTGTTGGAACTTGGAGTTTTGAAGGGGCCTCCCCAGGGCCCCCTTAAGCTTCAGTCGGATCGTTATGAACGGTTAAAGTCCGAGCTTTATTTGGATGGAGGGCAAGTTGAAAAGAAATAAAGAAATCCTCCTTAATAGTATTTTTTTAAAAAACCGTATCGCCGAGCTTGGAATCAAACAATGGTGGCTTGCTGAGCAGGTAGGTGTTGATCGAAAAACTGTGATTCGTTGGATTCAAGGTAAAGTAAAGTCAGTTCAGATTGAAAATGCCGAAGCTTTAGCAAAAATTCTAAGCTGCGAACTCAAAGAGCTCACTCTTGTAGATGAGGCTGATCAGCTAGCGACTCCTGAAGATCAAAAAAACGCCGCAAGTCTTATTGCGGCCAGTTCACTGATGGAAAAACTTGGACCGATTGGCGAGTGGAATGTCATCGAAGGTCTACTTAAAGCGACTATTGTTCCGAATTTGCCCGCAAGTATCCTTGGACAGCTTTATAATCAGCTAACCGTAGCCAGTTGGCGACAGAGCAAAATAGACCAGGCAGACATTTATAATAAGAAGGCCGAGGAATTGGCCCGTAAATGTGGAGATAAGGGTGTGCTCGCAGGTGCTCTTTTAAGCAAGGCAAATATTTTTTCTTGGCGAGGAAACAGTACAAAGGCCATTCAAACCTACCAAGAGTGTTTAAGTCTCGAACGATTCATAGAGCCAAAAATAATTGGCTCTACCTACTCGAATCTAAGCGCAGCTTTGTATGAAGCAGGAGATTTTGATTCTGCGGAAAATATTCAGAAACGGGCTATTGATGTTTTCACATTTTATGGAAAGCCTATGAACCTCAGTATCGCTTGGTGCCACATGGCGATGATCTATCTACAGAAAAGCCAATTTAAATTGGCTGGTGAGGCTTCTGAAAAATCAATCGCATTTGCGATCCAAGATGACTATCGCAGAGGTCTGAACATTGGAAAGTTTATCAATGCCGAAATCTACGCAAAGGATGGACAATTTGATAAGGCGAAAAAAGAAATGTTTGAGGGACTGAGCGGGTTTTTAGAGCTTGGTATAGAAGAAGGGTTGAACTATGAATTTGCGGGACGAATTTCCAGACTCATCGGAGATAATTCTGCTTCAGAAGAATATCTTCGGAAGGGTGTGTCCATTTCAAAAGAGTATTCCATGTATCAAGCGGCCCTCCTTCTGGAATTATCAAAAACACTTTCGACCAATATTCTTAAACTGACAGAGGCAAAAACTTTTGCGAAGAAATCCGCTGATTTATACCGCCGATGTGAAGCTAGTATTCGTGTTGAGATGGCCAATAGGTTTTTAGAATCAATAAGTTAGGCTGATGCCACCGTATGTCCCTATCCTTGCGGGGAGTTGATGTTGTAGAACATGGCCTATAACAGGGAGATGAAGTGAAATTCGAGGATTTTCTAAATCAGGCTTGGAATGATCATGCTACACACGCAGAGCAAGTGGCAAACCGACTGGCGGATGGAATAAATTTGGTTGAGACGGCTTCACAAATTCCACAAATTGCTCATTTGATAACGCATGTTCTTGGCGAGCACTTGGGGCAGTGGGACAACGGTGTGCAACTCATCCAGAAGCTAAAACAGGTTCCAAGTTTTTTAAAAGACAGCGAAAGTGACAAAGCGATCACTCGTTCAATTACGAGTCTTGAGTTGGCGTCTGGAAATAGAAGTTCAGTTCAGGATTTATCAGTATCCGATCAAATCCGAGTTCTTGCTGTTACGGCTTCTGCACTAAGCGAACAAAAAGATTCTGAAAGAGCTCAGGCCCTATTTCGCGACGCCTTGGAAAAAGCTCAGTTAGGAATCCAAAAGGACGACCCAGCTAATCGTGCCTTAGCCGTTGCAGGAAATAATTTGGCTTGCAGTCTCGAGGAAAAAGAAACGCGAACGGCTAAAGATACTGAATTGATGATCTTAGCCGCCCAAACGGGACGCAAGTATTGGGAAATTGCAGGAACGTGGAAAGAAGTAACATGGGGTGAATATCGTTTAGCGATGACCTATCTGAAAGCACAAGACCTTACGAAGGCGCTTGAGCACGCTCAAATATGTTTGGAGATTGCTCAGGAAAACAATGCGCCAGCACTAGAAATGTTTTTCGGTTACGAAGTACTTACCCTGGTTGAAAAATCTCGCAAAAATTCGATTGGTTTCGCAAAAGCTTTGGAGCAGGCAAATTCATATTTTGAAAAGTTAAGTGCAGAAGACAAAAATTGGTGTAAGCCTAGCCTTGAAAAACTGCAAAGTTAGTTTTTGGATGCGGTATCAATTGTTTCGAGCAAGTCCTACCTCATGGCGATAAAACCGAATAAACTCATTTTCTCTAAAGCTCGCCTTTTTTCCCTGCTGTCTGGCTATCATAATCTGATTAATGAAGGGTTTTTTTGAGGTCTCGATTGGCTTCAAGTGTTTGAACTCGCCGACTAATAACTGGCGTGGGACTACCCCTACGCCGATGTCTTCGGCGATGGCAGTTAAAACTGCTCGAACGCTTTCTGCCGAGAAAATGACATTAAGTTGATTTGGCATCTTTGAGAAATGATGCTTGATCCACATTCGGGCGACAGGCCCGTGGTGAAGGTAGTCAACAATTGGAATCTCGGCGAATGATTGAGTCGAAGCGTTTTGTAACTGAAATTCTTTGAACAATTTTTCTGTAGCAGCCATTACAAATTCTTCCTTCATGACGGTTTGAATTGAGACAGGATATTTTTCCGCATGAACATCACCGTTGTCGATAAATGCCATATCAAGTTTGCCGTCGCAAAGAAGGTCAAGTTGCTTAACTGGGACCGCTAACTGCAATTCAAATGTGACAAACGGATATTTTTTTCTAAACTTTCCGATTATTTTGGTTAAGTGAATTGAACCAAAGTCCATTGGGGCACCAATTCTGATATGTCCAACGGGCGTTTTGATCCCAGACTCTAGGTGCTGAAGCGCCGAGTGGAGTTCGTTAACAAAGGGATTGATCGCTTGAAAAAGATGTTCGGCTTCAGCGGTGGGTTGAAATTTCTTACTGTCTCGAATGAATAGCGGCGTTCCCAACTCGCCTTCAAGAGCTTTCAGAGACTGACTTACGGCGGACCTTGTAACGTTTAATACGTTAGCGGCTTTCAGAATGCTTCTGTTGAGATAAACGATATGGAAAATTTTAAGTCGTTCAAAGTTTGGAATAGTTAGCATATCTAACTTATTAAGTTAATTAAGATAGTTTTATTTTTCAACCGAATATCGGTAAAAGTGACTTATTAGGAGGTCACAATGTTTGAGACAAAAGAAGGCGTAATCAAACCCATCGTTTATGTGGGTATCGTAAACAAAGACAGGCTGTTACTGGTCGAATACAAGCAGGCACCAAATCCATCAAAATCGGGCTGGTGGATTCCCGCCCCTGGTCTTGAGTTTGGAGAAGACCCTGAGGAAAGGGCGCTGAAGGTTTGCGAAGATTTTGGGATAGAACCCTCGGACATAAACCTAAATGGTGTCGAGTCGTTCGTATTGCCTGGGGGATGGCATTTCATTTGTCACTATGTAGCCCGTACCACTACGGAGCCAAAACCCAGTCCCAATATCAAAAAGTATCGCTGGGTCACAGCTGAGGAGCTTTCCGAGATGAAGGACATTGCGCACGGAAAATGGGAGGTTGGCGTGGGTAAAGCGTATCTTAACGTAAAATAATCGAAGAACTCCAGGGTCTAAGAATTGACAAAATGACCTGATGCGCATACTAATAATTCTCAAACCTACAAAAAGGAGGCGTCCAATGAAAAATCCAATCAGTCACAAGGGCAGCTTCCTAGTTCAAATTCGATAATCGAAAAACTCATCTGATCTAGCAAGAGCTGCCCTAAGTTAATCGAATCCCTCGAGGGGTTCTCAATCAATTTACTTAGGAGCTTTATGTTCTTTTCAAAGGATTTTGCTTTGGTCGGTGATGCTGGCCAAGAAATCGGCGCTGTGGTGCTCGAACATCTATGGGCCGATGTTTATGGTATTAAGATAAAAAAAACGGAATCACATCCAGATGTCAGCCAGTGGACAAGCGCACTTGCTCTTGCACTAGAAGAAGCAGAATTACGGTCTGCTAGGCAGGTGATGTTTCGTCTTATCACAAGCGAAGGATTGTCAGATCTAGGTGCAGAGCTTCCGCGCCTTGGCTTTACGAAGAAGCATGATCGAGTTGAGTACAGAAAATCTATTGATCTATTACCAGACGACTCTGGTTCTCCGATTCGATGGCAGACTGCCGAGCAGTTAAACTGGAACGAGCAAGAAATTGCAGAGTTATTGGCAACTGTTGCACAGGGTGATCCAGATACCGATCCGAACGATGATCCGCGCACGTTCATTCAAGATTTTTTAGCAGATCCAGTTTTGACCGCAGGTCTTGCCTGTATCCACATTGGATTTGTAAAGTCCGCCGTCGCGGCCCTTACTGTTGTTCAGATCAATCCAAAGAGTGGTTGGTCCCGAATTTCCTATATGGGAATCGCTCCAAAGTTTAGATCGCAAGGACTTGGCAAATAGATTCACCGTCATAGTTTTGCCGTCATGAAAGCGCAGGGCGGGAAACTTTACCACGGCGGGACAGTAGCAACGAACGAATCAATGATTAAGCTCTTTGAAGCGCATGGGTGTGATCGTTTTCGTGAAATGGAAGAGTGGGTCTATTTTTTAAACCGAGGTCGTCAATGATGCGCAAAGAAGTCCGCACCAAACGGCTGATTTTGAGGCCGCTGAAACCAGGCGACTATTCAAACTGGCTCGACTCGTTTGTAAATCGCCTTGCTGTACAGAGCAAATGGGATGTTGGTCCGAAAACTGCGAGGCAATGTTCAAAGGCGAAGTTTAAGAAGGTAATAAAACGCCATCAAGAGCTTGCAAAGAATGACGACTATTACTGGTTCGGCGTTTTTGAAAGGAAGAGCGGCCAGCTTGTGGGGCATATTGATTTCGATGTATTTGTTCGGAGCACTCACCAGTTCGCTAACTTTGGCTATCAGATTTATAACCGTCATTGGGGTCACGGCTACGGCCAAGAAGCATCGGCGGCGGGACTGAACATCGGATTCAAACAGTTGAAGCTCAATCGTCTAGAAGCGGCCATAAATTTGGATAATCGAAAATCGATACGTTTGGTTAAGGCTATTGGGATGCGCAGAGAGGGCATCAAAAAACGGTATTGGTTTGAATATGGGAAATGGGTGGACCATTTAATTTATGTCGCCAATCCAGAGGACCTTGGTTTGAAGTCAACAAAGCCGTGGTAATTTAAAATTCAATAAGGTCCAAGAAAAATTGGACCTTATTTTATCAATGCTTTCTGAAAAGTGAGCGCCACCCAGTCATCGTAACCCTGGTCCCATTTACGCGGTATCCAGTCGTCAATTTTTTGAGGTTTCCCTGAAAGTATATTTCCGTCTTTGTCCGTAGACCGAGTGACTGATACCACTTGTCGTACCCAGTCCTCAGGTTGATCGGGATTTTTAGCTTTTTTCATTGCGGCGACTTTTGCCTCTGCAGAGTTTCCCTTAGGGCTGACAAGAACTGATAGTCTTGAATACGCAGAGTCGCCAGAATCAGGAAACCCAAATGTTTTTACGCGATCTTGAAATAAGTCTTTTATGTTTGAGACAAACCCCACGCAAGACGAAATACACCAGTGGTCCTTAAGAACACGGATCTGGCCATTAAATCCATTTTTGCGCGGTTGAAAAAATCCTTCACGACAATCTTTTTTGGAGCTGGAGCAAAACTGCGGAATTGGCGGGAGAAATTCGCCGAACTTAAGATTAGAAAACATACCGTCCTTTTTAATGTTTCCGAACCAAATTTCTTTTCCCTTATCGCCCCAAAATAAACTCTCAAGAATTTCAGGCTTTTCAAACTCACTTATTTTTTTAAATTGAACGTACTGCTCCTGATACGGTTTTGAATAAAGAAGAGCATAGTAAGGGACGGGTGACTGTCCACCCCAATTGTCGATGACATCAATGATTACCTTTTTAACGTGAGCCGCTTTTTTGGACCAATAGTTATTCCAAAAAATTTGAACTTCGCCGTCAAGAACCGCAAAGGGCATGTCGTCATAGCGAAAACTCTTAATTCTGAGCGCAACCGTGCCTGGGTATTTTTTAGATTCAAAAGCACAAAGATTCTGACCTTCATAGGTAACTTCAAATCCCTTGTACCTGTCTTTCTTCACGCCGCAGGGAAGACTACTGCCCTCATCATCTTCTTGAGATTTTTTAATTTCTGGCTTTGTTACAACATGTAGAATCTGCCCAAACCTTTTCACTTCTAAAGTTAACGGCTGATGTCGGCTCCATCCTAAAAGTTCATTTCTGAAGTTGTCGTAAAACTCAACCTCGCACTGTTCCCTTAATGGAAATTTGCAGAAGATAAAATTTTCTTTAGACCATTGCTCAATGGGAACCGAGTTGATAGAAATTAGCTCGTCGCCAGTTTTTAACTCCTCACCAGATTTATCAGTTTTTATTTTATATGATGTAACTGGTTGAGAATTTTCGATAGCCTGGGGGAAAAATTTAAAGGGGAGTACAACGCTACCAGAATCCTTTTTTTCATCCAGGCCAGGAGCGAGGTATATTTTTGCATGAAGGTTTGGGTAGGTAGCATCCAATCGTTTGAAGACTCTTCCTAAATCATTAAGATTTTCTGCCAAGTAGGCTTCATTCACAAGGCGGCTGACGGTTTCGTCCCATGATTCGGGTCGGTTTGCTCTAGGAGTTAGCCCTTCGCCATCAATGCGATCTATTTCGGTCTTTAATTTGAGGACCATTTGCTTGCGAGCTTCAGGTTTCGGAAGGGTAAGGTTGACCGCAGGCGGCCCAGCAAAAGAAAAAGTGCCGATAAAATATAATAGCACAATCGGAATCCAGTTAGTTTGTTTCATAAAACACTCCAATATGACTGATTATGCCATCTGCGATCAGAAATGAAAAGTAGAACGCATAACAATGCATTAAGCATTTCTCACTCCCCAGTTGCAAAGAAAACCACACTAATTCCTGTGGCGATGGTTCTACCTGAATTTCTATATGAGTGTGGTTTATCTCCAGGGAATGCTAAGACATCACCTCTTTCCAGATTATAAATTTCGCCTAAGACACCGATTGTGATCTGTCCACTGGTGCAGGTGAAGTATTCTTTCGTACCATCAACATGAGGAGAACCCGTCATCGTCGCACCTGGCTCAAGATGTATTTCGTCCATTTCTGTCGAGGGTATTTTATCAGGCAGTAATTTTCTTAAAATGACGCCGTTTCTGGATCGCCTGTCGATAGGAACATCCGATGCTTTGATGTGTTTACATTCCGCTCGCGGTGAAGAAATGAATTCATCAATCGAAATTCTTAAGCCTTGAGAAATTTTAAGGAGAATATCCAAAGTCGGGTTTGCACTCCCAGATTCCAATAGAGCTATTGAAGCACGAGTAGTCCCTGAAATTTTCGCTAGCGAAGCTTGAGAAAGACCCTTCTTTTCACGAAGCGAGGCCAGGTTCTTTGCGATGTTCTGACCTGCTTTGTCTTTTAAAATAGCCATATGATATTTTAATAACACTATAGTTACTAAAATGTCTAGCCTATGTTTTGTTAATGTCAGGAGGTCAATATGACCATTAAAATAGATCACATCAATTTAACTGCCGAGAATTTAAAGAATAGCATCGAGTGGTACAAACAGATTTTCGGGTTTGCACTCGTTGAATCAGGAACGACCCCTCAAGGTATTAAGTGGGGTATCGTAGCCTTCAACGACTTTATGATTTGTATAACGGAATATTCTGGAAGAGTCGCCGCTGATAAGCTTGAAGATAAATCGGCTCACCAGATTTACCACTTTGGTATTCGGGTTTCAGATATTGAACACTGGCAAAAAACCGTTAAAGACAATAAGCTTAAACTGTATTACGGCGGACAGATCGAATACCCATCTTCAAAATCTTGGTATGTCCACGATCCGTCAGGACATGAAATTGAGGTTTCGTACACAGCGCAGGAACGCCTTCATTTCCCAAGCGGAGGTATCCAATGAGTATGACGATCTTTCTTTACCGATGGAAAATTAAATCTGGCAAAGAAAAACAATTTGAAGAGAACTGGGCGTCAGTCACAAAGGCGATCCGAGAACAATGCGGAAGCTATGGCTCACGCCTTCATCTTGCAGAAAATGGCGATTACATAGGTTACGCGCAATGGCCCGATACAAAGACAAGAGAAAGGTGCGAACTTGATCAGTCGTCGTCTAAAGCGCGAGCCTTGATGCGCGAGGCGGTTGAGCAAACTTATCCTGACGAGTGCCATAAAAATCGACCTTCTTGTTGCGCAATAACTGAGTCAAAGTTCAGTTTCAAACGGTTCGCAAGAGATTTCATCCCACTGAATAGGCCAACTTTCATCCAACTAAAAGATAAGTGGGGCCAAATATAAGCCAACTAAAAGAAATTGCCATCCAGCTAAAAGTGTCATAAGGTCCAGTGAATACTGGAGAAAAGAGAATGTCTGGACCTGCTAACCCATTTAATCCGAATTCTGTCGTAACTCCGACTCTGTTTGCTGGGCGCCACAACCAAGTGTTCCAAATTTTGAAAAAACTAACCCAAGTCCGTGAAGGAATGCCTGCAAGCTTTGTTTTACAGGGCGAGCGAGGAATCGGAAAAACGGCTTTAGCGAAGTTGATTATGTACACCGCCGAAGCCCAAGATCCACACCTTGAAAATTTGAAATTCCTTACGAGCTACTATGCTGTCGAAAAAGGCCAAAGTTTTGAATCAGTCTTACAGGCAAGTTTGAATATCATGACCGACAGAATGCCAGAGTCGGTTATTCATAGATTAAGCCAACGCCTTGGCAACTTTTTTAAGAATGGCAAATTTACTTTTGGTGCCTTCGGAGCCTCTGCAACCGTTGAAGGCGAGGTCAAAACTGAAGATAAACTGACCGTCATTAAAGATCGCGCTGTTTCAGTCTTTTCAAATATAGTTAGCGGAATAGATGAATTGAAAGACGATCCCAAAAAATTGGATGGAATTTTAATCATCATTGATGAAGTTCATAACCTAAAAGATTTGGATGGCGCGGCTCAAATTTTGAGATCTATTTCAACAACTCTTGACGTCAGTCGTCTGGGAAAAATTTCTTTTATAGTTATTGGTTATCCTGAAGGAATGGACCGATTTTTTAAAGGCGACCCCTCTGCTCGAAGGCACTTTGATATTATTGAATTGGCAGTTATGCCTCGGGTCGAGGCTAAAGAGGTGCTTACTAAGGGTTTTGCAATATCCAAACTGACCTACGATGAACAAGCGTTGGAGCAAAATATCGACGTTGCGGGTGGATACCCGCATTCTATACAAGTCATTGGTCATAATTTAGTTGAAGTGGATCGTGATGGAAAAATCGGAGCTGACGATTGGACTTCCGCTCTGATGAAATCGGCGGCGGAAATGGCACGCAAAGAATTTTCTGATTTATATGATTTCAAAGGCAAAGGCACTTTGCGAGAAACAGTATTGAATGTCTTGGCACTGGCTCAGCGGCCCATGACAAAGCAAGAGCTACGAGATGCTGTCGGCGGCAAAAATATTTATACAGCAACGTGTATGGGTGAGCTAAAAAAGACTGGTGCTGTGAGCGAGATTGCAGATGGATCAATTATTCTTCACTCAATGCTGTTTCGCGCAGCGGTTCTTATTCACCTCTATACACACGCAGATAGAAACCCTGCCTATCAAGAACAAATTCGGAAATTTGCTCCATCGCATGAGGATTCAAATTTAAGCTCATCAAAAGGTATTCTGAAATGATAATTAACAAGACGCTACCATGACATCAGAGCTAACCCTCGCGCCATCAAAAGCTTGCGATAATTACTGGATCGAATCTGCGGCACCCAGTGGAAACTGGTCGCAGAACTCTGGTAAGTGGCTTTTATTTATTTCAACTGGTCGTGTCGATTCTGTCTGGAAAATCATTGATTCAGAAGCAAAAGCAGGACGGCTGGGGATCGCAGCCAAGGTTGCAACAGCAAAGCATAATGAATTATCAACAAGCCCAAGCGTGCGACTAATTTGCGTATACACCTATGACTGTACTAACTTGGATGATGTTCGTAGAGTTCGACAAAGACTGCGTGAATTGGGTTTTGTGAAAAAAATCTCATACAAGACCGATGCTGCAACAACTGAGGGAAAGTATGCGCAGAATGGCGATAAGAAGATTTCGCTTTTTTATGAATAAGATTTTGTTATGCAGTTAACCCATTTTGAATTTCCGATAATCACAGGAGATTGATGGCTGTTGATGAGCGTATCAAGAATCTTGAATTACAGCTTCAGCAGATTGACTCTGAAAGAAGCCGAATTGTAGAAGAACTTTTGTCTCTTCAAGAGGCGGCATTAAATCAATCCGCACCACTTGTAGGAAGTCAGGCCAGCGACAAAACACCTGATACGAGCGAAGAAAAGATTAGTCTTTTTCTTTCACTCTTTCGTTGCAGAAAATCAGTATATCCTAAACTTTGGGAAAATCAGAAACAAGACAAGAAGGGGTATTCTCCAGCTTGCACGAACGAATGGGTACGCGGGCTTTGTGAAAAACCGCCGAATGGTAATAAGAAATGTTCCGACTGTCCGAACCAAGCATTTCCAGCATTAGACGCAACTGCAGTCAAAAATCACCTTCAGGGACTACAGACGATTGGAACTTATGCGATCACAGAAAATGATTCGTGTGTTTTTCTAGCTGCCGATTTTGATGGTGATGGTTGGCAAGAAGATATTGCAGCCTACAAAAGAGCCGCGTTGAGCCTAGGTGTTCATGCTCATATTGAACGGTCAAGATCTGGTAAGGGTGGACATGCGTGGGTATTTTTCACCACGGGCATACCCGCAAAAAATGCGCGAAGGCTCGGAACTGCTATTTTGTCTCGTTCATTTCAGGAGCGGCAGACATTAAATTTAAAAAGCTACGACAGATTTTTTCCAAATCAGGACTATTTACCGAAAGGTGGATTCGGAAATCTCATCGCATTACCTCTGCAGCAGAAAGCGCGGGAAAAAGAAAATTCAGTATTTGTTGATGAAAATTTTAAACCTTACCCGAATCAGTGGGAATATCTTGCGCAAGTCAAACGGCTATCATTGTTGGATGTCGAAAATATTATTCAACAGACCTTGCCTCAAGGAGAACCTCTTCAAAATTTAGAAGAAGAGCATGTCACAATGGAGACCGATGAACGACTTATGACGCTTGCGAAGCCTAAAATATTTAAAGGTCTTTTTAGCGGAAATGTCGAAATCGAGCAGGGCGCGCAACTGAAAATTCAAACGCAAAATCTGCCTGGTGCTTTGGTGTCGGCATTTAAGCGAACTTCAACTTTTGCGAATCCCAAATTTTATGAACGCGAGCGAATGCGTTTTCAAACTTATCCTGAATCAAGATTCATATTTGACGGCGAAGTTTTGCCTGATTGTCTCATTTTGCCCAGAGGCGTACTTGACCAGTGTGTGGTTATAGCAAACGAAGCTGGCGCGCACGTGAACATTCGTGATGTGCGACCCGTCTTTAAAAAATTAAAGCAAAAATTTATAGGTGACCTGCTTCCTGAGCAGAAGGTGGCCATCAAAAAGCTTACAGCGCATGAAACTGGCGTTTTATCTGCTCCCCCTGGAAGCGGCAAAACTGTCATGGCTTGTGCTATCATTGCTCAGCGAAAAACACCGACGTTGATTCTAGTTCATCGACAGGAATTGTTAGAACAGTGGAAAGAGCAACTGTCTCGTTTTCTTGGTATGCCAATCAAAGAGATCGGCGTATTTAGCGGAACAAAAAAGAAGCCCACTGGTAAAATCGACATCGCTACAATTCTGACCTTAAAACAAATTGAAGATTTAGAAGATTTTTTTGCTCCCTACGGACAAATTATAATCGACGAATGCCATCATATTCCTGCGGTAACATTTGAAGCCATTCTCAAGCGCAGCTCGGCTCGTTTTATACTTGGCCTTACAGCAACCCCTTATCGAAAAGATGGGCATCAAAAAATTCTGTTCATGCAATGTGGGCCAGTTCGTCATGAAATAAAAATTTCAGGCGATCTGCATATTGCCAAAAGAGTTGTTGTGAAAGAGACAAATTTAAAACTCTCTCAAGAGCTCGGTCATCGACCGCCGATTCATATTGTCTGGGATCAGCTGACCGCAGATATCGGGCGACTAAAGCTCATTGCAAAAGATGTCGTTGATTCAGTTGCGGCCTTTCGTTTTCCTTTGATTATCTCTGACAGAAAAGAGCACCTGGAGGCTTTAGAGAAAGAAATTACAAGTCTTTCAAGCTCAATAAAAGTTCTTCGCCTCGAAGGAAGTATGGGGAAAAAGGCTCGTAAAGGTATTATGGACGAGGTGAAGAACGCCGCCGACGAAAATTCACTAATTTGTTTGCTTGCAACGGCATCCCTTATTGGTGAAGGCGTTGATATCCCGAGGCTTGATACTCTGATCTTGGCCATGCCAATTTCTTTCAAGGGTCGCATGGTTCAGTATGCTGGGCGACTCCACCGAAAGTGGCCTGGGAAAAAGGACGTAATCATTTACGATTATCTGGACACATGCAGTGGCCTGACCATTTCGATGTACCGTAAGCGTCTGCAAGCTTACAAAAGTATGGGCTATCAGATTCATGCCCCTGGGCATTTTTCGCCTGCTAATCAAGGGGCTCAAGCCAGTTTGTTTGAGTCTGGGCCAAAAACATAATGGCCAATCGCAAAGAGGATTTCCCTCATTGTCCCGATATTTCACGGTCGATATCCCTAGTTTTTGTACCTCAACTTGGACTTTTTTTGGACACCAAAAAACTAAGTGTGTAGTATCAAGTGGTTGGAGGCACGGAATTTCCTCCACCATTTTGATGTTTAAGGAAGTTCATTTAAGTCCAAAAAACTTCCTAACTATATGAAATTATGTTAATATAAGTCTAAACTGGTTCTAATAGGTTTGTTGACATCCGAACTGCTTTGGGGGCAATTACGGGGGCAACTGTAAATCTTAAGAAGGAGTTGCCCCCATGTTGACCGATACAGCTATTAAAGCCGCCAAGGCTTCACAGAAGGCCCAAAGACTATTTGATGGGGCAGGTTTGTATTTAGAGATAGCTCCCAGTGGTGGCAAATGGTGGCGCCTTAAATATCGATTCGGTGGCAAAGAAAAACGACTCTCATTGGGTGTGTATCCCGAAGTTGGTCTAAAGAGAGCCAGACGACTTCGTCATGAGTTGCGAAAGCTATTGGTTAACGGCGTCGATCCTAGTGAAAACAGAAAAGCAACAAAGGCGTCTACTTTTG
>JAYTTH010000169.1:0-2063 GCA_043745515.1 Pseudobdellovibrionaceae bacterium
TGGGAACTCCCGCTTGAAACAAACCGGGGCCACCTTTTTTAGCAGCAGCTGCTTTAATTTTGTTGCGAATATCAGTAACAAAAATACCATCTTTTTTTAGTTTTTGACGGGCCGTTTTTATATTTTCAGAATCGATCACGCCGGATTTATTTTTTCCAGCTTGCGTGATACCTTTGTACTCAAAGAGTGGCATTTCAAAATTCTACGCTCGGGGAATATCGATGTAAAGATGTGTCTTTAGAGTCCAAATCCGAAGCCTACTTTTAGGCTCAAAATACTGGCGCTGACAGTCGGTGAGGACGGGAATAAAGAATAGTCTAGTGAAATTGGAATCATATTTTTAGGACCCATACCCACATCCATTCCTAAACCAACGACAAGCACTTGGTTCGAGGAGATCAGGGCCGTATCTAAAACTGTCGATGATTTGCCAGTGGCCAATAAGTAACCCAAGCCGCCACCAATCCAAAATTTATTTTTTGTTTTTGTTACATTATATTTTCCCATAGCATACATAGAAAAATAATTGATCTTAACGTTACATTCTTTTGAAGCACCTTTGTCGCAAACAGCTTCGGTTTTAGTCTGTTTAGCTTCAAAATTTTCTATACCGCCAATACCGCGCACTTGAAGATTCTTGTTAACCGTTAGATCGTAAAAACCAAGTATACCAAATGTCGAACCGTTCATCGAGGCCGTCTGATTGGCGCCATTATAAGAAAACTTTGCGTTCATTGAACTCATCATATAGGAAGTCATGAATCCAAACGAGTTTCTGGGTTTGCCAATTTTGGTAGGAATTTGTTCAGTAGTCGATTCGCCGTCTGGAATACTGGCTGGCGATCGCATAGGCCGTAAACTCCAGCCGGCTTGCACTGCCGCGGGATTGCCTTTTATAATTTTAGCTTTGGCTTGGCTTGCATTAAATTTTTCAACTCTAACAATAAGCTTAGGTTTATTGTTTTGATCCACAACATAAAAATCTTGGTTCTCAGCAACTGGCTTACCATCTGTTTGAAAAATCACACCAGTTGCACTCTTTTTTTGAAGAGTATAGGCCTGTGAAAGAACAGGTAGGAGCAGTAAGGATAGAAAAAATTTTGACCACACAACGCGCATATTTACAGTATCGTTTATTGAGAAATTTACTCAAGGCCAGGTATTTAATTGAGACAGTAATATCTCGCGATTCTGGTTGAATTCAGTCAAATCTAGACCTTCCGAAAGGCAGGTAATATCTGGTTGGGTCGAGCTAGCTAAAAGTACGACAGTTTCTTTATAAATTGTTTCTTTCACTCTAAGTTTTGGAATAGCTTTAAGTTCATTCCAACTAGCCGTTGTGGCGGGTCCAGTGGGCTCTTTAGAATCCCGACAATAAAATATCAAGGCGATGGGAACTCGAGTGGGCGTGTCGGTTTCAAATGATTTTCTGCCCTGAGATTTATAGACCGAGCAGCTTGCGCAAAAGAGGAACGGCAATAAAAAAAGTTTGGTTTTGGTCGTCACTTTTTTATTCTAACCCTTTTTCAGGACAGAGAGCAAAAAAAAAGGGCTTTGTTGCAAGACCTTTTTGATTCTCAATATTTTGGATCCTGTGATTAAAACGGAATTTCTTCGCTGGTATCAAATTTTGGTTCTGGACCAAATTCTTGAGTCGCGAAATCATCACTGTGAGAGCTGTTGTAATTGCTCGTGTTAGAAGTCGTTTCATTTTGGCTGCCAAGGAATTGCACAGTATTAGCTACGATTTCTGTAGAGTATTTTTTTTGTCCTTGGTTGTCTTCCCAGCTGCGTGTTTGCAAACGGCCTTCAATATAAACTTGGCGACCTTTAGCCAAATATTTTGAACAGTTTTCAGCTTGTTTGCCCCAAACCACGATGCGATGCCATTCTGTTTTTTCTTGTTTTTGGCCATCTTTAACCCAAGATTCGCTGGTTGCTACGCTAAACGTGGCTACCATGCTACCCGGTGAAAGGGTTTTTAATTCGGGAGTATTTCCCAAGCGTCCTACGATAATAACTTTATTAACTCCAGCCATTGTGACTCCTTTTAATGATAGATT
>JAYTTH010000170.1:0-7517 GCA_043745515.1 Pseudobdellovibrionaceae bacterium
CATACGAAAAGAAAGGCACATACAAATCAGGCCCAGAAAGCTCCGGAAACTTCGTCTCCAAGGAAGCTTAGAAAAGCCCGTGCGCGGCTCTTGAAAAAAGGACAGGATGTCTAAAATTTCGTCCATGATGGACGTCGGAAAAAGATCTCTATCTAACTCTCAAACGGCTTTACAGACTGTTTCGCACAACATTGCCAATAAAAGTACAGAAGGCTATTCAAGACAGCGAGTCGAACTGGTCGCCAACGAACCCATCGGCAATGGCAGCACACGAATAGGGATGGGGGCCAGAGCGACCCAAGTTTCAAGAGTTAACAATCCCTGGTTAGAAAAACAAATTCAGCGGGAACAGCAAAGTTTGGGTCAGGCAGAAACTAAAGCGGACGCGCTTGCTCGAGTTGAACAGGTATACAATGAGCAGGGCACCAAAGGCCTAAATCATCAGCTCAACGAATTTTTTAATTCATTCAGAGAACTTTCGAACACTCCGGAAAGTTTGGCATCAAGAACAATGGTTCGCGAAACTGCTTCTACACTGGTTCAAACATTTAAAACAATGAACAAGCAATTGAAAGACGTACAAACCGATCTCGATGGCCAGGTGAAAACATCGGTTGATGAAATCAATCAGATCACAAAAGAAATCGGACAATTGAATGAAAAAATTCAACTCGTCGAAGTTCAAAATGTTCCCGCAAATGACGAACGCGACCGACGCGACGTTTTGTTAAAAAAACTTGGAGAAAAAGTCGACATAACATGGGCTGAAGGCACCAATGGAATGGTGACAATCACAGCGGGCAACACTGCGATTCTAGTTTCTGGAACCTCTTCAAATGAATTAAAAGCGGCGCACACCGATGAAAACAATCGCGTTGAAGTTTTCTATCGATCGTCAGAAAAAGGCAGCTTATTTAAAATAACAGAACAAATTAAAGGCGGAAAAATCGGCGGCGCTTTAGAAGTGCGCGATGACATTATTGATAAACATCTGAATACGATTGATGAAATGGCCTACAAACTTGCGGACGAAGTAAATTCTGCTCACGAGCAGGGTTTTGACAAATTCGGAAAAACCGGAACGATATTTTTTGACCTTCCCGATGATGTCAAAGGCGCGGCTGAAACACTTGCGATTAGCCAAGACATTCAGCTAGACGCGGGCAAAATTGCGGCGGCGGCGCGACCTAACAGTCCCGGCGACAATACAATTTCAAGTGTTATTGGAGCGCTTCAATTTACAAAAATTATGGATGATGGTGGATCCACATTGGATGACTACTACAATTCCCAAGTCGGGCAAATTGGTACGATTGCCCAGCGAGCAGGGAAGACTTTTGAATCGCAAAAAAATATAGTGGATCAGCTAACGAATATTCGAGAAAGCGTCAGCGGGGTAAGTTTAGATGAAGAGGCCACCAAGATGATAGAAATGCAGAAAGCCTACGATGCGTCCGCTCGATTAATAAAAACAGCTGATGAAATGTTTGATACTATACTTAGCCTAAAACATATGTAGATAAAGGACAATAGAACGTGAGGATCGCTGATAAGATGCAATACAACCAAGTTCAGAAAAACATCAGTAAAAATCGTACTGATATGTCTGACTTGCAGAATCAAGCGGCTACCCAGAAGCGAATTAACAAGCCGTCTGACGATCCCCTAGCGACTACACGGGTTTTGGCGAGTCGAACTGAAGAAAAAACCAATGGTCAGTTTGCAAAAAACATAAATCAAGCTAAATCATTTTTGGAATTTACAGATCAGGCGTTAAACGAATTAACCGAACTCCTTGTCCGAGCAAAAGAATTGGCCATCAGTCAATCCAGCGACGCCTCTGCCGGCTCAGAATCACGTAAAATGACGGCCAAAGAAGTCGAACAAATTTATGGGCAGTCTATTCAAATTGCGAACAGAAAATTGGGCGAACGTTACATTTTTTCGGGATTCAAAACGCAAACAAGGCCATTTGAAGTCACCGGAGAATATTTGGGTGATGACGGTGATTTAAAAATTCAGACGCAAAAAGATCAATATATTGCGGTCAATTTACCCGGAAGTAAAATATTTGAAGGGAAAGGCCTCGATGCGGAAGGCGTTGTGCGCCCAGGGCAGATCACGCCCCAATCGTCCGACGAAATCGAAAGCATCCTTCAGCAAGAAAATGAATCTAATAAAAAACTAGAAGAAGACCAGGACAGTAAAATTCTTTTACGAGGTCCAGCCAGCAACACGGGTACATCTGAAAAAATGGGCGACACAGATCCAAGCAATCAGCAGGCAGGCGTAAATGTATTTAAAGTCCTAAAAGGCTTAGAAATTTCGTTAAAAACAAATGACAAAGTTGGCATTCAAAACGCGATGGATTTAATCGATCAATCCATTTCACAAGTGGTTGCGGGTCGCTCTGACGTCGGCGCGCGAGTTATGGCTATGAACGGATCGATGGATTCACTTCAAAAAGCTATGGTAGACAATAAAATAGTGGCCTCTCAGCTTGAAGACGCTGACGTTTTCAAGCTGGTTTCTGAAATCAATAAATCGGAAGTGGCGCTGAAGGCAACTTTAGATACATCAGGAAAAATGATTCAGCCAAGTTTACTCGATTTCTTAAAATAGTAACTGCATAAATCTAAGACTTAATTGTCGGGGTTTGCTTCAATGTTAGGCACTTCGGTCACGTCTTCCTGGTTTGCCATTTCTAATTCCTGAGCCCAAATAGCTACGGTACTATCAGGATTATTTTTTGCTCGATCAATAAAATCAGTCGTCGTTAGTTCGTCATATTTTTTTCTAGTATCTGGATCCAATTCGTCAGAGTTATAAAAATAGGAACTCAAAAGTTCGGTCGAATTGTAAAACACGTTAAAACTCTTCATATTGGGAATGGTCACTATTTGTGCCGCCATCACCCATCCTGATTTTCCATTCTTTAACTTCGCTTTAAATTTCCCTGTCTTTACTTTAGACTCTTCAAGTAACTTTAAAGCATCTCCCGTATTCAAAACGACAATATCGTTGTCGCCTTCAGATTCAAAATTAACCCGATCAAATAAAACTACTGCCAAAGGAAGGCTGGTTTGATCGTCGATTTCGTTTGCACCAGGCGAGCTCGATTTGGTTTGAGAAAAAGACTCAACAGGGGCCGACTCATTCGAGCTTACCGCATATTTTCGTGTGAAAAAATAGGCTGCAACTGCGACAACTATAAAACCACATAAAATAAATAGGACCGATGACTTCATTGGCAAATTCTAGCGTTTTCAAATGGCAGGGGCAATTTTATTTGCCTTAACGACTAGATGGGTCCAAAAGCAGGCCCCACTTTAGCCGATTTTAGTGTTCATTTTGTAGACAGCTGTCGGGCCTAAATAACTGATTTTTGAATATATTTTTCGCGCTTGCCCAGCTGTTTTCATATGGACCGGTATAATTTTAGCTTATCGTAAGTTAATGGTATATCGACCCGTAAACCTCATTTTTAGTTTCTTTTTTGGCCTTATTTTTCTCTTAGGCGTCGAGGTTTCGCTTGGAAATCAATGCCTAAAAGTGTACGAAACTGAATTCGGAGGTCAGGCGCACCCTGCCTACAAAGAAGCTGAAAAAAAAGCAACGCAGACCTGGACGGAGTTTACAAAATGGATGGACGAAACCGAATTTTCTTCATCTGCCATTGAAGGTCAGCTAAAACAAATAGAAAACACAACGCGAAATCGCGAACGCAGAGCTAAAATAGTCCGTTCAATTGACAAAATGTGGAATTTTGTAACCCAAGGTAAATCGGATTCACGATTACTTAGATATTATAAATTAAAAGAAAATAAACAAGAGACTTTAGAAGCCATTCATTTTTTTCATATACGTGAATTAGGCCGGGCTCATCTGCCAAAAGAAACGGAAAGTAAAATGACTGCCATTTGGCGAGATTTGTTTGGGTCGCTTTGGCGGTCAAAATCACTAGAACACTTGACGCCAAATCTTGAAACAACAGATAAATTGAAAAGTCAGGTTAGTAGTTACATAAAAGATGAATATCGAGTTTGGATCGAAGCTAAGTTCGATGAAGCTTTCAAAATCATACCCCAAGAAATTATTGACCAAGGCGGAATGTCTAAAATGGTTAAAGTAATGGCTGGAGTCATGGGCTATTGCATAGATGAAATTGATTTTAAACAACCAAAAGAAGTTATTGAAACCAAAGTTTTTAAAGCGATTCAAGCAGGATACTATTTTGGACTTACTTATCCCCTTGTAGACGATGTGATGGATTCTAAAGCCCATTTAAGTCAAAAACAAAAAAAGACAGCCAATGATTTAATGATCCGGGGCCTTTCTGGCGAAAAAATCTTAGATAGCGAAGTTCCTAATCACGATATTGCAAAAGAATTGAAGAAAATTTTTGATTCGTTGAATAGTTTAATGCCTTATGGAGAAAATAGAACTCTTTATGATTCACTCTTAGTTTTAGCAGTTTCACAAACGTTGGATGGAGAATTAGGTTTCAATAAGCAAGTGCCTGCGGAAACTGTTTTTGTCCCAGCAATCTTAAAGGCCGCCTACTCCCGTATCGTTGCAATGCAAATGGGTGGACGAATCGATGATTCAATGGCCGATCATGCTTTGATGGTTGGATTATTTAATCAACTAACGGATGACTACCGAGATTTTACCGAAGACTTAGCCGCCGGAAACCTTACAGCATTCACCTACTACTATCATCATTCAAAATCGCAATCAGATTTTCCGAATCCATTGGAACTCTTGCTAAGACTTCCGCAATTTATTTCTGAAAAAATGGGAACGACAACTCCTCAAAAATTCTTTTTAAAACGAATTGCATTCCAATCGTCTGGATTTGCTAAAGCGCACGGAGAAGAAAAATTTCGTGAATTTCTAGAACTTTTTGGAATTAAAAACACGCCAATGGAAGCGCGATTGATTGCCTTATCGCGCCAAAGATGGCTAGTTAATAACGACTTGGATTCAGTTGGTTTTAAAAAAGTGGCCGATAAATTATCAGCTAATCAAACTCGAAAAGAATATGATCTCAAAGGATTTATTAAAGCTCACAAACCACTTGTTGATTCAATGATTGAAATTGACGGCGCGACTGAAGATGCTCATCAGAGGGATTTAGTGAATTCAATGAACTACAGTCTGCGAGCTGGCGGCAAAAGACTGCGCCCTATGCTCGCATTGATGACGGCAGATCTTTTAGGTATTCCAAAACCAAATATTTTTCCATTGGTAAAAACTATTGAACGACTCCACACGGCTTCGCTGATGCTTGATGATTTGCCAGCGCAGGACAATGCGGCTCGACGACGAGGTCAGGCGACCAATCATATTGTTTTCAAAGAATCGACAACACAGCTTGCCTCGCTGTCTTTGGTTGCTTCAGCCTTTGAAGAAATTGCGGCCTTGCGTGGGGATTTCTCTGCAGAAAAAACGTTGGCCGTATTGAAATATATCAGTCAAAGCGTTGGTCACGAAGGTTTGTCACTAGGGCAAGCAAAAGATTTAGGTAATCAAAATGTGACTCTTGAACAGTTAACTCAAATGACTCATTTGAAAACCGGCTTAGCTATTGAGTCCAGCATGGTATCCGTAGCTATAGTTGGCGGTGCAACTGCCGAACAGATTGAAGCTATTAAAGCGTATTCTTTTCATCTCGGTTTAGTTTTTCAAATTCGCGATGATATTTTAGATGTAATCGGCGATTCAAATTTGACAGGAAAAGATGTGAATATTGATTTCAACAATCAGACGACGACCTACACGACTTTGTTGGGACTTAGAGGTGCGCAAGCGGTATTGGCACAGCATCAGGCAAGCGCCCACGCAGCATTGAAAAAATTCACATCTAGTACAAAATTGCTTCATGAAGTGATCGACTATGCCGCCGAACGTGATCAGTAGTTGACGGCTAGTCGCTGCATTTTTAATTTATTTAATCTACCCAACTAAAAAGTTTGAAGGCGACCTTACCCATTAAAACATTTTTAGGAACAAAACCCCAGACACGACTATCTGACGAGTTATCGCGATTATCACCCAAGACGAGCAAGCTGTCTTCGGGAACTAAAACCGGACCGTAGGGATTCAGGCTATTCTTTGGTCCGCCAATTGTGTCAGGTAATTTTTTAGCCGTGTGTTCTTCGCTTTGTAACTGTCCGTTTACAAAGACGTGTCCTTCGCTGCTGATAAAGACTTGATCGCCTGGCAATCCCACGACTCGTTTGACATAAAAAGTAGATTCGTCTTTTGGGTACCGAAATACGACCACATCACCGCGAACCACAGGGCCGGTTTCAAAAAGCCAGGTTTTAGTGAATGGCAATCGCACACCGTATTGAGCTTTGTTTACGATAACAAAATCCCCAGGTTTCAGTGTTGGGTTCATACTTTCGGACGGAATTCGATAGGCCTCAGCAACGCCCCAGCGAATGGTTAAAGCCAGAAATACATAGGCTGCAGTCTTTTTATATTTTCCAGAGTTTTGAGAAATCTTGGCAAAGCTTTTTGTTAGGTTCCATTTTTCAGTAATCATTTGTTGCTCCTTTGTTTGGTTTTGCTGTAAGCTAGTATTGCATACTGTACTTAATGTATGCTATACTTTACATAATGTAAAGTATATTTTACTTTATTCCCAGGCGCTGGATTTTTAAAATGGCCATTTCCCAAAAACCTGAATTAAAAAAAACACTTAGAAACAAAGTTAAGGGCTATCGCGCTCTGCAAGGTGATTTAACTCAACAACAATTAGCTGATGTTGTCTGCTGTTCGCGCCAAACCATTATTTCTATAGAGACTTCACGGTTCACGCCGTCCGTAGAATTGGCCATCAAACTAGCCAATGCGCTGAATGTAAAAGTAGAGGACCTTTTCTTTTTCGAAGGAGATACAAAGCCATGACAGTAACACTTAACTGGATGCAAATTGCCATTATAGCGTCAACCGTCCTTTATTTAATGGTCGACTTCATCAACAGAAACGAAATCAAAGACGAACGCCATCACCTGATCGAACTGAAAACTCAAGCTCTAGTCAGCCGAATGACTTCAAGCGCGCTGGTATTAATCTCGGTAGTCTATATTTTTTACCCAGACACAGAAGGCTTGTACCTGCTATTTTTCCTATCAATGACGTTCCTAACCGCCGAACTCCTAGGAAAACAATTCTACAAAAACCGTCTATAAAAAAAACCCACCGCCACAAAACCGCAACAGTTCTAGTCACTCCAGCGATGTAAAACAATTTTGTTCCAAAAAATCTTTTGAGCCCCAAAACGGAACCACCACTTCGAGGCGAGGCTAGGCGCCCCCGAAGAAGAGTTAAGCCAAATAAGAAAGCACCGACTTGACTTTGGATTGGTAAAAGAATACCTACAGTTTCGCTGATCTCTTGCCGATACAAAAGGATCAGCATTTAAGGAGTATTTATGCTCGTTCTCACACGGAAGTTGGGTGAAAGCATTGCGATCGATGATCATATAAAGATCAGAGTTGTGCAGA
>JAYTTH010000171.1:0-7500 GCA_043745515.1 Pseudobdellovibrionaceae bacterium
GTACTCATGAAAACCTCATTTGGCGGCAATCTACAGGATTACTCAAAAAAAGCCTATTTATTAAATAAAATTGTTATTTTTACCCATGATTAGGCCATTTTAGAGGCCGGCCTTTTAAGGAAAAGTTAAAAGGCAAACCCTAGGCTAAATATGCCAAAAAGGTCCCCAGCGCCATTAAATTGGCCAGGATTGGAGGTTGCGGTGATTGCAAATTTATAAATCAGCTTATTGGCCTTGCCACTGATAGACGTCATAATGTCAAAATAGTTTTGTAAGGTTTCCACACCGATAACGGTGTAGCCGAGCTGATTTTCCCAGTTAAAATCTCCGCCTATTTTGAATGTTTTGTTAAAGGCAAAATATCGTGATTTGGTGCTTGTGCCTTCCCAATTGGATTCAATTTCATAAAGAATATTATAATTAAATACATCGAGCTTCAATGAGGTCGTATTGCCATCTCGCAAATGGCTTTTGTAAAACTGATTGGCGGCATAGCCGATAGTGAGATTAACGTCTTTGTTAAAATCAAGTTTTAATTCCAAGGGAATTTTAATTAAAATGTGATTGTCGAAACCCTCGTAACTAACATTAGACCCCCATAAACCAATTCGAAATTGGGGACCAACGGGAATCGAAATCGATGTTTGTAAACTGGGATCTTTGTTGGTCTGGCTTAGTCCATGAAGGACGTAGTGTGACAATATCGACGTTGTACCTTCTGTTTGATAATCATCTTTAGAGTCTTTAGTTCCTGCGGCCCAGCTGTTTTGACCAGGGTAAAATGCACCAAAAACAAATAATGCTAGAGTTAAAAGACCTAAAGTGCTAGGACTGGTTCGCATAGAAAGGTTCATGGCTCTGATTATTTATCAAAATAGACGAGTTTAAAAGAAAAAAATGAACAAACCGAATAACATTTCTTCAGATTCTCAGACCATAGTGCCTAATTTGGTTTCAAATTTAGATACAACAACGGCTCTATCGAAAAAAATATCCGATTTAAGTTTTGTTGCGTTTGACACAGAAACGTCCGGCGCCTTCCCAATCAAAGAAGACATTGTCGAATACGGCGCCGTCAAATGGCAAGGCGGCAAAGAAGTCGCCCGTTTAGAGTTTTTATTTAAACCGCGACGTCCAATGTCCGATTTTATAATCGGGATACATGGCATTTCCAATGAAATGGTCGCAGAATCCCCTTTAATTGGGACCCACCTTCAAGATATCAAGAATTTTATGGCAGATTCTATACCGGTCGCCCATCACGCGCCTTTCGATATGGGATTTTTGGCTGTTGAATTTGAACGAGCACGGATGAAGCCGCTTCATTTGCCAGTTTTGTGCACAAGTTTATTATCTAGAAAATTAATTCCAGAGACAATGGATCATAAACTACAGACATTAGTGAAACATTTTCAGTTCAATAGCTTGGCCGCACATAGAGCCTATGAAGACGCACGATCATGTATGATGGTATTTAATCAGTGCATGGAACGGATGAAGGGCAACTATACATTAGATGAAGTCATTGGAGTCCAAGGAAAGCGTTTAGTTTGGGATAATTTTTCGCTTCTAAATAATAAAAATTCGGATGTGCAAAATCTAATTCAAGCTGTCGAAGCCGATAAGTTTGTTTTGATGAGATATTCTAAAGGTGAAAAGAAAAATGAAACGCGTCGGTTGATGCCTCAGGGGGTTGTTCGATCGCCTGACGGAGATTATTTACAGGCTCTTGATCCGGTCGATCAAAAATCTAAACGATATAAATTAGAATATATTTCAGATGTTCAGATTGAATTTCTTTGATATTTAATCCTACGTTTGAACTAGGCGGCTGTTTTCAGGCGATTTTTTTTGAGTTCTTTAAGCCCTACAGCAGCTAAAGTGTAGCCGCCATTGCCCCCATCTACAAAATGAATATGGCGATTCGAGTTTTCAATAAAGCAAGTCATCAAAGCTTCAAGCGACCAGTGGCTTCCAAATATAATTTCATTTTTATTTTGATATGTTCCTAATAACGATAAAATCTTTTGTTTTTGAGTATCAGACACGTCTAAAACCATTCTAAGTGTGTCATCTAATTTTATGTAATCTGTGTTGTCTGTTAGTTGTTTAAAATAGCGATACACTTCAGAAGTTTGGTCATGCCGTTTCTTTTTGACAATTCCTAGGATCAAACTAAGCCAAAGCTTCACGCGAATTAAATAGAAAAATTTAGATATCGGCCCCGAGGTTTTCATTTTAGCTTCGATATCCAAATCTTTTGGGCGCGAAGTTTCTTCAAGGTTATCCAAGGTAACAGGCTGGCTTTCGGGCGCTATCGAATGTATTTCTTCAATTATGGATTTGAAAAAGCTTTTTCCTTTGGATGTATTTTGAATTATCAGAGTGAGAATGCCATCCTGCCGCGCTGGCATTGGATTCCAGCGGCATTCTAGGCCATTAAAATTGCCAATTGGGGTTTCTGACTCAGAAAGGGAATATTCGTCTTCGCGAGACTTCATTAAATCTTCCGCATAGGTAATTCCGCCGCCAGAAAACATAGATATATAGTTATTTTCTGAAGGAATAAATTTGGCGACTCGTAATTTAAGACCGGCATTTAGAATTTCAGAAACAGGAACAAGCGCAACTCGTAATTGAATCCCGAATTTTTCTTCTGATTCTTTGCGAGCAAACGCCAAAGCTTGAGCCACTTTTATTTTGTAGTCATTTGGGATAACAAAGGTAGCTCCATCGCCACCAAAAATATAGGGAAACACTAAATCGCCGCAAGCGTTTTTAACGGCAATAATACAAGAGGCACCGACCACGTTAACTTCTTTGTAACGGCCTTTTGCGATGCTTTGAGTTGAATTTTTAACATCTGTAAGAACGACCCACCAGTCTGTTGGGACATCTCTGAAAAAAGTATCATCGGCTAAATCATTTATTTTAGAGAATCCAGGGTGATCGCGAAAAAAATTTAACGTTGTCATTGTTTAACTCGCAGCAAATGTTGAGATATATTAACAACATTAGATCGGATCAAATCACTACTGGCTTTAGGAAAGAAGGCGTCTCAAAATGATATTAATCAAGTTTGAAGTGCCATTTAAAATTTAATTGCCAAGCCACCTAATTTACAGAAAAGCCACCTAATTTAGTTAAATTCTTTATTCTTGGCCACGTCTTGTCCGCGTAGTTTTTCAAGCTGCGAGATATTGTTTGGGCGCACATAGAGAATAAATCCTTTAGGCAGCATCAGGTCTAGTTGAATTGATTTCTTTATATCAGGATTCAAATCAAGTAGTTCCTCTTTTGAAATAGAGGCATTGGAAAATATTCTTGATGGTTTAATTCGTTTTCTTAATTTGAAAGGTTCATATTCAAGTGCCAATTGCTTTTCTATGTTTGGAAAGAGTTCTGAGGAATACTTTTCAACATAAAGAGCTGCTAAGAATTCAGAATAGAAATTTTCAGACGCAAAGCTAAAGTGTCTGGATTCGTAATCATTTATTATTTTAACAAGACTTTTAGTTTTCAATTTTTTCATCGCTTTTTTCAATCCAACAGGGCCATGGTTGTATGCTGTTATAGCCAAAGGCCAAGACTTTCCCATAATTAAATAGTTTTCCTTGATCAACTCAGCCGCGGCTTCTGTTGACTTCAATGGCGATCGTCTTTCGTCAATGTAGTTATTAATTAAAAGAAATTTCTTTCCTGTGTCGTCCATAAATTGCCATAATCCCGCGGCGCCCACTTTGCTTGTAGCCAATCGATTAAAGCTGCTTTCCACCAATGGCAGTCGTGCCACTTCTTTGGGTAAGCCGTGTTCTTGAAATATTTTTTCCATGTGAGGAAAATAGCGACTGGCGACAGACAGGCCTTTAGAGAAAAAATCCTTTTGCCCTGTTTGGATGCGAATCCGCTGAGACGCTTTACTGACATTTTTTAATAAAGAACCAGGGATAGTGCTGAGCTGGGTAACCCAGGTTTGTTCTCGTTCCGTGAGTTTCAATTTAGATTTTGATTTAAGTTTTTTAGCCAATGCCTTTAGGTCCGCTTGCACCAAATGCAGCCTTATTCTAGTTTCCTTGTCCGCCTTTTCTGGATTAATCCAAGGGAATCGGGCAGGCCGCGCTAGGATGTCAGAAATATTGAAAATCTCAAAATGGATCCAGGGATAATCTAAGTGATGTATAATCTTATTTGAAGAATCATATTTCGAGTACACATCAAACCAGAAAGATACGCGTTTTTCCAGTCCCTCAGGCACTGAAAAATCAGGGTCTATAAGGCTTTTGGGATCAGTTAATATAAATTCATGATCAAACGCCAATTCAGTTTGTATAAGGTCCGTAAATGCAATTGGCGCCTTTTCGCTGGTCAACCGTGAAGAATTTTCAATGACAACAGCTAAAAACAGGCTTAAAACAAGAGAAATTGCGTAGTACGCCTTATTGGATTTATAATTTTTATTCATGCATAATCACAAAGCAACCACTATGCCACAAAAACCATGCGAAAAATAGTAAGGCACGGGCCCCATGCCATCATTTGATAGAGTATTGGCTATTGAGACCAGTTGTGATGATACGTCTATTGCTGTGGTTGATGGTGGCGGCAATGTAATTAATATGGAATCTGCCAATCAGGATAAAGATCATGCTCTTTACGGCGGAATTGTACCAGAGATCGCCAGTCGGAATCACACTCAAGCACTTTTGCCATTAATTATTCGAGTTTTAGAAAAAGCAAATTTGAAACTTACTCAAATTGAAGGAATTGCTGTCACCAATCGACCCGGCCTAATTGGCGCTCTTATTGTGGGCCTTACCACTGCAAAAAGTTTAGCGATGGCTTTGAACATTCCCATGATTGGCGTCAATCATCTTGAAGGGCACTTGTTAGCTCCCTTTTTAAAAGACGAAAGTTATGCAGCTCCAAAGGATTTTAAATTTCCTTTTTTAGCCCTAGCTGTCAGCGGCGGACACACTAGCTTATATGTTGTTCCTGAATTTGGAAAATATGAAATTATAGGACGAACCAAAGACGATGCTGCTGGCGAAGCATTCGACAAGTTTGCAAAGGTTTTAGGATTTGAATTTCCTGGAGGCGTGAAAATAGATAAATTGTCTCAAACCGGAGATCCTAATTTTTTCGAGTTTCCGCGTGGAATGATGAGTGCAGATTCTTTGGATATGAGTTTTTCAGGAATGAAATCTTCGGGAATGCGCTATGTTCAAGGCCTATCTGAACAGTATAAAAATGAAAATATGAATTCGATTTGCGCTTCATTTCAAGAAGCAATAGTTGATACACTAGTTGGAAAATTAGATTTGGCTTATAAAAAATACCGACTGACCAATGTTGTATTGACTGGCGGGGTCAGTGCCAATTCGCGATTGCGAGCAAAAACTCAGGATTGGGCAACAAAACGAAAGCTTATTTTAGCGGTTCCTCCGATTCGATATTGCACAGACAATGCAGCCATGATTGGCTTTGCAGGGATTCAGCGATTAAACCGAGGTGAACGTTCCGATATGGCTTTAGGCCCTAAACCAGACTACTTGAAAACGGATTTTGTAAATGAGTACTAACCAGACTACTAAAGAGCGATTAGATCATTTTTTTTCTCAGTTTCCGGTCGAAGCTAAGAAGTCGCTAGGACAGAATTTTTTGATTTCTGATTATGCCGTCTCAAAAATGATCGCTTGCCTTAAGTCATTTGTTTTTGAAAGCCTAATTGAAATTGGACCCGGTCCAGGGGCACTAACCGATATTTTGAAAAGCTATGGTGATCAATTGCGAGTCATCGAGTTGGATCCATTTTTCTATAACTATTGGGCCAAGCAAGGGCTAGAGGCGATACATATCGACGCTTTACGATGGGACTGGTTAAATCAGGTTAAGAATCCAAATCAAACCGTCCTAATAAGCAATTTGCCCTACCAAATTTCCTCCTCGATAGTCATCGATCGGTCGCTTGATTCAAAACCATTGTCGGGAATGATTCTGATGTTTCAAAAAGAAGTAGCTCAAAAAATTCGAATGAAAGAAAAATCTTCAGAATTTGGTATGCTTAGCGTAATTTCCCAAGTGTTTTGGAACATTGAAACGGTATGCGACTTGAGTCCCCGAGATTTTCTGCCTGCACCTAAAATTGCTAGTCGTGTTTTGTGTTTTAAGCCCCGGGAAACTGCAGTTAAGGAGCGTTCGGCATTTTTGACCTTTTGTAAGGCTGGATTTGCTCAAAAACGCAAACTTTTAAAAAAGAATCTGGGATCTTTGAATCAAATAACGTCGGAAAAAGTCATTGCCTCTTTTCAAAAATTAAATTTGAATGAATCGTCACGGGCCGAAGAACTTTCCCCGGATCAATGGGTAGCCCTTTATAAAGATTTAGGATTTAAGTGAGCATTTTAGTCATCCAGGATAATAAAAAAGCAAGATTCGATTACGAGATTCTGGAAGTCTTTGAAGCCGGTATTGTTTTAGTTGGTAGCGAAGTAAAAGCAATTAGAGAAAAAAACATACAATTAAAAGATGCCTATGTGTCATTTTCCAATCGAGAAGCTTTTTTGCAAAATGCACACATCAGTCCCTATCAATCTAGCAGCTATAACAATCACACTCCAGAGCGGCTTCGGAAGTTACTTCTTAATCGAAAAGAAATCAACGACCTGATTGTTAAAATTCAAGAGCGAGGGTTGTCGTGTGTTCCTTTAAAGATTTTTTTTAAAAAAGGAATTGTAAAACTCGATTTGGCCTTGGTACGAGGAAAGAAAAATCACGACAAACGAGAATCCATTAAATCCAGAGAAACCGATCGCGATTTAAAACAAACAATGCGTAAATCCCGTTAACCGGTTTTTCGATTGTGAACTAAAACGTCTTTTGAAATCGGGACAACGTTTGAAGCGTCTCGGGTTCGGGTAAATTCATCAAAATCTAACCCTAACTGTTTACATTTTATTTGAACTAGCTTTTGCCATGCGAGGAGAGAATCTCGATTGTTTTGATCGATATTTAAATTGCGAAGAATTTCTAGTTCTTGCTCGGTATTCGAGCGTAAAACCCGATAGAAATATTCGTAATTTATCTTAATTGAATTCAGTTCACTTTTGTTGGCATCAAAAATAATTGGGTCCTTGAAATTACCGATCATCAGCTGTTGCAAGTGATCTTCAATTTTTTTAATTGGTTTTATTGTATTGGCTGTAAATTTTTTTCCAAAGTAAAGTATTAAGAAAAATGAGAGGATTCCGCCAGTAATAAAATAGACCCAAAGCCACGATTTTTCTTGATAAAGATTGGTAATTAACTTTGGGTACGTATTGAAGGCAATCATTTCAAAGAAATAGTAGTTCTTGGTGAAAAAATAAATAAGCGGCACCGAAAAAACGCAAAACACCAAAGTCGAAATACTTGCGAAAATAAGCACATAGTTCCATTCGAATTGGTTGTCGTGTAAACTTTGATGCGGTTTACGCTGCGTATTTTTATGAAGCCATTTCCGGG
>JAYTTH010000172.1:0-7468 GCA_043745515.1 Pseudobdellovibrionaceae bacterium
ATTGCAAACATCTTTATCCGAAAAAGGCTTATCAATATGGTAAAAGTGCGTTGCCCCAGCAAATTGCTTATGTTTTTTAGGATCTTCAGAAGTAACTAAAATAAACGGAACAGTTGGAAATTGTTTTCTGACGTCTAAGAAAAACTCTCCACCATCTTTTACAGGCATATTAAAATCAGAAAAAATAAAATCTACTGTTCTCAATATCGCTAATTTTTCAAGCGCTTCTTTGCCATTCCCAGCTAAGATGATTTCAGCTTCGGGGAACTCTAGAGAAATAAAAATTTGAAGGAGGTCTGCCACGTCCACTTCATCTTCAACAATCAGAATTTTCATTACTTTCAGAGTAAAAATAATTTATCTTTGCGTCCACCCTATTAAATATTCCTAGACTAAAACTTACGCCCACAAAGGGAACCAGCCAAGACTAAAGACGATCAAGCTTGCTCTTAAAGGTTTCTGGCAAGTTTTCAATTACCTCAAGCATTTCATAGTAAAACATATCAAACGAGGCTGTTCCTATTTTTTTGTTTATCAAAGAAACAACGAATTCTAAATTAATAAATTTACTTTTATACCCTTTGTATATTTTTTCACCAAGAAGCGAGCCCAATAAATTGGCACACCTAATATAACTCGAGTTTCGCCTGATTTCCATTTTGTTTCGCAATACCGGGCGCCCCGATAGTATCATTATTTCGCGAGTTTTCTGAAACAATGCCAATTTTAAGGGCTCTTTTTTAATTTCTTTAGTATCTGAATCCAAAATTCGTTTCCTGATATCAGCAATAGTCTCTGTTTTTCGTTTAGGATTTATTAATTTCGAGCCGAAATAACTTATTGCTTCGATCCAAATCAGGCTTAAAAAGTGATTAGGCAGAACATATTTGATGTCTTTGATTCTATTTAACTGAAAATAAACATATTGCATCGCCAAAGACGAGGCCTGATTAATTGTTGAGCGGCCTAAATAGCCCAATCCCAATCGTGGAATATAAAATGTTCTTTCTTCTTCAATTAGCATTTTATAAAAACCGTACTCTTCACGAGTCGTATTCAAATGAAGCCGTTTTAAAAATGAAAAATCAATTGACGAATACACACTTAAGTTTTTTGAATTTATATTCAATTTAAGCTCTTGAGAAATAAGCCTGATATATTGATCTATGTAGTCCGTAAAATCCAAAGATTCGTTTTCAATCTCATGATCGTATTTGTTTTCCAAATACATCAAATGGGATTGCCATTTAACCCAAGGAGGCACATTCATAACACAATATTCATTTTTATTAAACTTTACGACGTCAATATCATCTTCTTTATTCAAGTCCATTAGTTCAAAATAAATTTCGTCGATATTCTGAAATATTTTAAGGTATTTGACACCTTTTTTATCAAAGCCTTTCATCAAAGTTTTAGATGCTAAATGAGACTCACCATACATAACAAAAATGGGGCTTGCCGACGTCTCGTAACATTCTGACAAGATCTGGTTTGCTATTATGTCACGTTTTTTTAAAGAATCTTTTAAATTTCGATGTTTCACATCGTTTAAGGCAATAATTTGAATTTTATTTTTTTTTGCCCAATGAAAAATCTCTTGGTAGTTCTCCCAAGGAAAACCCCAACCTTTTTTCCATGAAACTTTTTTGAGAAATTCGTCTTCAGCTAATTCATCGCTTAAATAGGAATCTAAATATTTCTGATGTTGATGAGCGATACACTCGACAGCCAGGCGAAATGATTTTAGCTGGATATTTTTTAAAATTCGCAAGTGGGACCGTTGAGACTGATGCAAAGAATGAAAATCACCCATAAAGATAAGTTTGCTTTTGCGAACCGCTTCAAAGAGATCATCGCGTTTTGAAATCTTCCAGGTTCGATGATTTAAATAGTCGTAATTTTTTTTATATTTATTGATCTCTGACTGCGGGTTGCCCGACCTTAAATTAACTTGATTTAAGACATATTGATAAAGGTCTCGTTTGATATGGACCCTATCGCCGCTCCTCGTCACTAAACATCTCCAAGAAATTGAATTTCATTTCAGCACCTTTTTATGGTCTCATTAAGAAATGGAAACAAAAAGTAAAAAATTAATTTTCGTCGCGTTTTTGTCAACTTTAACGGCCATCGGACTTCATGTCTATTTGTCCTTCAAATATTACAGCTTAAAATTTGGAATGGATTCATCCAATGCCTGTAACATAAACGAACGGTTCAACTGCGATGTAGCATCGACCAGTCAATTCGCCGATATTTTTGGAGTCCCGATGGCAATGCTTGGGGCGCTTACAAACGCGGCACTTGTAATCCTAATGCTGAACTGGTTTTTAAATTCAAACGAAAGTAAACGCTCTTTTAAGTTTGGCTATTTTTTATCACTATTTATTTTTTCGGTTTCCGTTGTCATGGGCACTATCTCAGTCCTTTACCTAAGCAGCTACTGCCCGTTCTGTTTAGCGGCGTATGTACTTTCCGCCATTACTTTTGCCTGTCTACATTTCATAACGGACAAATCCCCTACGTTTTCAAATTTAGTACCTGAACTGTTTGTAGAAAACCGCGGGACTCTGTACCTTCTGGTGGCTATTCCATTGCTGGGCCTTTTTATTAATTGGAACATAAACAAGGGCTTTTCCAACGAGCGGCTGCAAGTTTATATTAACGACAGTCTTAGTTCATGGAAAACTAAGGAAACCATCACCTTTGACGGCCAACACGGAATTTCCAAGGGACCAGAAGCGTCGGCATTTGTAATTGTCGAGTTTGCCGATTACTTATGCCCGCATTGTAAGCATGCTGCGGGTCCATTAAAAACATTTTTAGGCTCTTACACAAATGCTAGGCTCGTTTTTAAACCCTATCCGTTAGATGGAACCTGCAACACAAGTCCTGGCCTAAAAGGCGAAGGCGACGGTATTCGCTGTCGGCTAGCTTTCGCCAGCTATTGCGGTGAAAAATTATTTAAAGAAGGTTTTCAATACCACGAATTCATTTTTGAAAATCAAGAATTTTTTCACAGCGTTTCGAACATTGATGAAGTCGACAAAAAAATCTGTAGCCTAGACGAAACCCGCTGCACCCAGATGAAAGAATGCATGAGCTCTGAAGATGCCATGAACTGGGTAAAAAGCGCAGCCAAAGAAGGCGAAGACGCAAAAATTTCCGGCACCCCTACCATTTTCGTAAACGGAAAAAAACTAGACGGCGGCCAAAACTTTATGGTGTTAAAATCACTCTACAGCTCGCTTCAATAGGAACCGCAAACCTAGCAAAGGGCAGGGAATAAAACTCCGAGGCCCGCCCGCTGCGCTTAGGGTGTCTTTCAAAAAAAATAACATTCAAAGATACCCAAAGGTAAAGTGAAAAGTTCCCTCCTGTATAAATAGAACCTCTGGCCCACCAGGAGGGTGTATTAAGCCAGTGAGGCCACGAAGGCCGTGTTCTATTTATACAGGAGGGAACTTTTCACTTTACCTTTGGGCTAACTTTCGACCATAATTTTTTTTTGAAAGACACCCTAAGCGCAGCGGGCGGGCCGAGCTTCATAGTTTTAGATAATCCAGAGCCAAGTCGACCCAGTGCCCACACGTTTCTTCAATAACAATAAAACTAGTAACAGCCAATCCGCGATAAATTTCAAGCACGAACCAAGACACCAGCACACACAATGCCGCCACCCAAACCGCTTGAACGACATAAATAGTGCTGCGAGCGTCTTCTAAGGATAGGTCTTTTTCGATTTTTTCGATTTTCTTTAGGATGAACACGAGTTCATTAAAATGCTCTTTGAATCGCCCGCGAAGTTCTTGCTGTTTTGCTCGGGTCAATTGACTGATGCCGGGAAAATTACGTTTTGCTTTAATGGCGTAAATCAAATCAATAGAATGATTAATATAACGTTCAATGCGTTTATTAAAAGTAGGGTACACACTTTCTGTTACAAAAAACTCACGTAGATCTTCAATGGTTTTTTCGTATTGTTCCTCTAAAATCTGGGTCAATATTTTATGTCTTAACTGGTCGCCTTTGCCTAAATCTGCAGGATCAATTCCCATTTCGAAAATTCGTTTAGATTCGTTTTCAGGTGAAAAACCGAGTTTAAATTGACTCATGTAGTGTGTTTCGGCCTTTGTCTAGAATGACTTTAGTCTAGATTTAGGACCTTGGATTGTGATTGGATACCAATTTGATACAATAAGTTATGGATACAACTAATGTCTTTCATTCAAATGCAGTACACATCGACAAAAAAACAACTGAATCCTCGACTAAACGAGCGTTGATTCCAAACAATCAACACTCTCTGGAAACCCTTCTTTCCATTCAAGATCAGAATAACGAAAAACTTAAGGTTACCTTACGTAGACTGTCCATTTATGAAAATGAAATACACGAGCTAAAGAAAAAAGCAGATGAATTTAATCATGAAAAATCAAATTTAGGTGATCAAATTTTTGTTCTTAGAGACAAAGACAAAGCATCAAAAGCGGCGATCGAATCGCTTAATGAACAGCTCGAAATACTTGACGTAAAAAACACACTTTTAAATGAAAAAGTGCACACTCAAACTCTAGAGCTCAATCGTCTTCACAAGTATCAAGAAAAAATCAAAACTGAAGTTAAGCCTTATTTTTCACAGCTTAAGGATTACTCCAAGTCCCTAGAGCAGCAGCACAAACGTGTAGTTGACAACTTAGAGCAAAAAGAATTGGCACTTAAAGAATTGCGTAAACAAATGAACGAACTAGTTAAAAATTATCAGGCTCAAATGGACACCGACAATTTGAACCTAAGTAAAGTAACTGATTCGTTTGAAAGCGAAATTTTTTCGCTAAAAAATGAAATTTCAGATCTCCAAAATCGACTTGAAATCAGCGAACGCATGGCCATTCAGAATCAAGAGTATTACAGTCGCTATTTGGAATCAGAAAACCAAAGAATAGAGCTTCAACGGCAGATCGATGTTAAAAATCAGGAATTAGCATCGGCTACAGAAAGTTTCAAAACAAAAGAGTTGGAACTTAAAAAATTTAACTACAAACATGATTCGGAAAACAAAGATTTAAAAATCACTTTGAATCTGCTAAATTCTGAAAATCAGGAACTCACTCAGAGATATTTGGATATTGAACAACAACTTGAATCCATGAAGTTTTTATGGAATCAAAAAAATAGAGAAACCGACAAATTAAAGTCGGCTTTAGAGTCTTTAGAAGCAATTAATCTAGAACTGAGCAAACAGCTCAACGCTAAAGGTTAGACGTATCGGTTGATTCGGGCTTTACTATGCCCGGATTAGTCTCTAGCCACTCGTCTTCGATTAATTCTGCAGACACTGTCGGCAATGGACTGACAAAATCAAAAGCTAAATGTGGATAGTTGAACGACTTAACTATTTTTTTAAAATCATCGCCCAAGCCATTTATTTGAAAATTAATGATGCCCATAACAGCCGCTTCATTCATCGTCGAAAAAAAATGCAAAATGCCGTTAGAACCAACAAATGTTAGGTTTTTTAAATCAAAACAGATTCGTTGATTTCTGAATTCGGTCAGAAGTACGTTACGCAAATAATTGGTTTTCATTAAATCTAATTTACCTCTAAAGGTAATTAAATGCCCATCTTCTAGTTTTATAGCTTCAGTCTTCATAGCGCTCCTTGCTTTTGTATCCTATCGTCGAACTTTCTAATTCCCAGGAGCCGAGTTTTATAGCTTTTCATTCTTTTTAGACGAAAGATTTATCTAGACTTAACAACACAAAAATGATGTGATTTTCCCAGTTATATGCGCCACTTACCTGTTTTTTTTTATTCAATTTATTTATCTGTTTAATTTATAGGCCAGCACTATCCGAGACTATTAGCGCCAAAATTCAAGGCCTAGTTATCCAAGCTGATAGTCTGGATCGCGATGAAAATGAAGTAGTTGATATTCGTGGCGGCGTTCAAATCGTTTACAAAGATTATCACATTAAATGCGACCGAGCTAAAATCTACTTAAAAACTAAACGGGTTTACATGAGTGGCCGCGTAGTTATGACTCAGTCAAAATCTACAATTGGCGGCGATCAAATTTGGTTTGATTATGAATCCAATACTGGTCTGATATCCAAAGGGTTCGTACAATCCGGAAATGTAATTTTCGAAGGGGAACTAATCAACAAAACCGGCGAAAATGACTATTATGTTTTGAAAGCAGATTACACAACCTGTAGCAATTGTCCGGCCTCATGGAGTTTTGAAGGCTCTCAAATCAGAGCAGAACTGGGTGGTTACGCCTACATTAAAAATTCGTTCTTAAAGTTCGCGTCCATCCCCGTTTTTTGGCTGCCCTACTTGATCGTACCTTTAAAAAGTGATCGTCAGACGGGCCTATTGACCCCTGAATTTGAATCCTCACAGGCCGGTGGTTTGACGGTTTCTCAACCTTTCTTTTGGGTGATGTCCCGCAATGAAGACCTAACGTACACCCTAAAAAATTACGAGCTTAGAGGGGCCAAGAGCTTGCTTAACTATCGCTACGCTTTGAATTCAAATAGTTTTGGGGAATTCAATGGAGCCTGGTTAAAAGACAGAGTCTTTCAAAATGAAGATCGTGTTAATACGTTCCGCGGCCAAGAAGATCGCGGAACCAGTTTTAATCGTTGGTTTTTAAAATATGAACACTATGTACAATTACCAGAGGAATACATTCACCGACTTCAGCTTAACAATGCGAGCGATTTGCAATACCCAAAAGATTTTCCAAGAGAAACTCGTAACCATTATGAGCCCACTTTTGAAAATCGGATGAGCCTTACTAAAAACTTTGAAAATTTGCATTCCGATGTGGATATTGGATACCATTTAAACATGTTAAAAAGTGATCCTCTATCAGGAAATGATGAAAGTGTTCATCGCGTGCCTGAAATTCGAGTCTCAAAGATGATTCAACCCGTGACTGAAAATTCAGGATTACTTTACAGTTGGGATTTAAATTATCTCAACCTGGCCAGAGCTGGAAAAAGTTATGATGATATGACTTACGATGATAAAAAAAAACTCAGATTCCCAACAAACTCATGTAATTCTCCAAATTATGATAGACGCCCAGAGTGCAGCTTAATTAGCGATGGAACATTTAACCCATACGTCGATTTGATTCGAACAGGCCAAAGGTTAGACTTTAAACCGACTCTTAGTTATCCAATAAATCTAAGTGACACGGTTGATATAATGCCCAAATTAGTTTATCGGGAAACCCAATATCAATTCCAATTGGATGACGAGTATTCAAAATTATATCGTCGCTATTTAAAAACTGAAGTAGCTGCCCGAACCCAAATGACACATATTTATTCATTTTCTGATGAGCTCAAAGGGACAAAGCTAAAGCATGAAATTATTCCCCAAATAACTTACACAAAAACCCCCTGGGTGCAGCGACCTACCCATCCTTTTTGGGGTTTTGACAAAGACAAT
>JAYTTH010000173.1:0-7467 GCA_043745515.1 Pseudobdellovibrionaceae bacterium
CACTTTTGGTTTGCCCACTTCGATACCCATTTCCGGCATCGAGTGTTCCATTTTATCTAGCCAATGGGCGGCCGTGATCATGGCCTTTGATGGAATGCACCCTACATTTAAACAAACACCGCCCAATTTTTCTTTTTCAATGATCGCTGTGTTCAAACCAAGTTGTGCACATTTTATGGCTGCCACATATCCACCAGGGCCACTGCCAACTACGACTACATCAAATTTTTGCATACTAAGCTCCTAATGCATGTCCAGCATTAACAATGAGGGTTTTTGAATACGAGACAAAAACGATTTTAAAAATCGCGCTGCCACAGCGCCATCAATTAAACGATGATCTGCTGTAATAGTAAAATTCATATATTTCCGGCTTACAACCGCACCTTGAGATGTCAGTTCCAAACGATCTTGGATTTTATACATTCCTAAAATAGCCACCTCTGGATGATTAATGATAGGAGTTGCGTACGTGCCACCGACTGAACCAATGTTTGTAATTGTGATTGTCGCACCTTTCATTTCTTCCAATTTCAGTTTGTTATCGCGGGCGCGTTTAGACAAATCTAAGATTTCTTTTGATATTTCAAGGATAGATTTCTGGTCTGCGGCCTTAACGATGGGAACAACAAGTCCATTTGGAGTATCCGCAGCGAAGCCTAAATTAAAATATTTTTTGTAAACAATTTCCTGCGCATGATCGTCAATCGAAGCATTAAACTGAGGAAACTCGCGAATGGTGGCAATTAATGCCTTCATCACGAGTGGCAAATAGGTAATTTTGGTTCCTGCTTTTTCGGCCGCCTCTTTCATCGATTCTCGAAATGCTACTAGCTCGGTCACGTCCACTTCATCCATCAATGTAAAATGAGGAATAATATGTTTTGCCATTTGCAAATTTTCGGCAATTTTTTTCCGAATACCTTTTAAAGGAACACGCTCTTCTGCATTGGCCATATTGGATGCATAACCGGGTTTTGGAAAGGAAACCGCACCATTCATGCCCGTCGTTGCTGGGCCATTACTTTTAGTTGAAATAGAAACTGAATCCAGTTGTTTCAAAATGTCATCGCGGGTAACCCTGCCAGCCAGGCCTGTTCCAGCGACGGTGTTAATATCAAGCTGCAGTTCACGCGCGAGCCGTCGTGTTGAGGGGGTCGCTAAAACTTTTGAATCCATTACTGGCGGATAAAAACTCGTGCTAGCTGATTGGCCACCCAGCGCGGACGCGGCCATCGTGCGCTCGGGCTGCTGCTGAAGTGGCGGTGTTGATTTTTGGACAGCAGACGTAGTAACGGCCACCAATGTGGTTTTACTATCAGAAGCCAGTGTCAATAAAACGTTTTCGACTTTTACTACATCGCCAGATTTGAACCTAAGTTCTTTGACAGTTCCACCTTTTGAAGTAGGCACTTCTACCGTTGCTTTGTCGGTCATAATTTCTGCAACCGATTGGTCTGCTTTTACAACATCGCCGGGTTTTACAAGCCACTTAATAAGTTCGCCTTCAGTTACGCCTTCACCCAATTCAGGAAGTCGCAATTCGTAGGTGCCACCGCCGCCAGCGCTGGTGACCGAAGTCGGAGGATTAAAGGCATGTCCATTCGTTGAAAACGGAGTTGCGGCTTTGGCGGCCATTGGGACCGGCGCAGATTTAGCTGCAGATCCAGCGGCTTCATCCAAAGTTAATATAGTAGATTCGACCTTGATAACTTCGCCGGTTTTAAATTTTAATTCTTTTACAACGCCCGCCTTCGTGGTGGGGACTTCAACAGTGGCTTTGTCAGTCATAATTTCAGCGACCGATTGATCTGCTTTGACGTTATCGCCGGGCTTTACAAGCCATTTGATTAACTCACCTTCGGTTACGCCTTCCCCTAGTTCTGGTAACTTTAAGTCAAATGCCATTGTGATCTCCTTATCTCGTTAAATTGATTTTTCTGCAATTTTGTTTTCTTTTTGTTTTCGAATCACGCCTTCAAGAAAAAACTCGCCTGCACGATACGAACTGCGCACCAGCGGCCCAGAGGCCACATATAAAAATCCCATGCTGTCTGCTATTTCTTTCCAATATTGAAACTTTTCCGGAGTGATGTATTCGATAACTTTTAAATGTTTTTCTGTTGGCTGCAGATACTGACCAAAGGTAATTACATCGCAGCCAACTGCGCGCAAATCCTTTAGAGTTTCTAAAATTTCCTCGTCCTTTTCGCCGAGTCCAAGCATCAACGAAGATTTCGTATACATTTTGGGCTTGTAATTTTTTACTATTTTCAAAACAGACAATGTTTGATCGTAACCCGCGCGAGGATCGCGAACCGATGAAGTCAATCGTCTGACTGTTTCAACATTTTGTGCAAACACATCGGGTTCACTGTCAGCAAGCAGTTCAATTAGCTTTTGATCGCCGCGAAAATCGGGAGTTAAAATTTCTACAATCAAATCAGGCTGAAGTTTTTTAATTGTCGTGACTGTTCTGGCAAAATGGGATGAACCCTGATCTTCCAAATCATCGCGATCAACGCTTGTGATAACGATATAATTTAATTTCATTTGGGATATGGAATAGGCGACTTTTTCTGGTTCATAAGGATCTATGGCGCCTTTAGGATTTCCCGTTTTCACATGGCAGAAGCGACAGCCTCGCGTACAAACTTCACCCATAAGCATAAATGTGGCGGTTCCACCACTCCAGCATTCGCCCATGTTTGGACATTTCGCTTCTTGGCAGACAGTTGCAAGTTTTAATTCGCCAAGAAGTTCCTTGATTCGATTGTAATTTTCGCCGCTAGGCGCTTTTACTTTCAGCCAAGAAGGCTTTGGTGTCCGCATGCTTTATAATCCTACATTGGTTCGTTGGATATTATTCGTTTACTCTCAATAGTATTTTATGTAGCTTAAAGCACTTATTTCTACCATGCGACAGAAAAATACATAGTATCAACTTTTGACTAATTTTTTAAATTTATTTGGTCTCTAAACAGACTGGAAATGAGCCGAAAATGAAGTTAGTAAAAGAAGTAAAGAAAGGCCAGCTTCTTAAACGCTACAAACGATTTTTTGCCGATATAATGTATGAAAATCAAATAGTTACGGCCCATGTGCCCAATACGGGAAGTCTTAAATCGTGTTTATTTGCCAATCAAGATTGCTATTTCACAACCTCTGACGATCCTGCACGCAAATTAAAGTATACATTAGAGATTTTAGCTACTCCGACTGGCTATGTGGGGGTTAACACTAGAACACCCAATGAAATGATTGGTGCGGCGCTAAAGCTTGGATGGCTTCCGCATTGGACTGGTTTTGATGAAATTAAACCCGAAGTTAAATTGAACGCTGAAACTCGGTTGGATTTTAGGTTGAGACAATCCAACGGACCTCAAACAAATTATCATTTTATTGAAGTAAAGAATGTGACATTGCGGGAGGGGGAAGTCGCGCTTTTCCCGGATGCTGAAACTACGCGAGGTCAAAAACATTTGCGCGAATTGATGGAACTAAAGCGACAAGGTCATGGTGCTGAAATCGTATTTTTTATTCAACGAAGTGATGTGAAACAGTTCAGTCCAGCGACTGCCATTGATCCTATTTATTCTTCTCTATTGAAAGAGGCCCATGAATTGGGTGTTCAAGTGACCCCAATTTTATGTGATTTAACGTCAACTACTATCACTTTGTCTCGAGCGGTGCTGCCTATCCTATGGTGAAATCGAAAGTACTTATTTTGTTTTTGGCTTTTTATTGGCATCAGAATCACTAATTTTAGGGACTCATTTGCGTACCCCAAAAGAAAACTGAGTCTGCAAGACCTGCCGAAACGAAAGGTTCGTCGATAAAAAAATGGCGAAGCTTATCCTTTTTCCAAGTTGTTAGGTGATTTAGAGTCCTTGGCCAAAATTGCGTTGTCTGATTAGAATACATTATCGGCTAGTGTCAAAGTTATCGACATTTTTTAGTTTCAAGTATTAGAATTATGAATAGTCATTTCAAATAATTTTAAAAAAATTGAGCTGTTGTGTTACAATTTCAATGCATTCTACCCGTATTAAGGAGCCTGCATGCGACGTTGTTTCTTCTCACTTGTTTCCTTGTTTTCCATGTCTTCATTTGCCTTGGACGGCGCCTCACCCCGAACAGTTAGCTCGGCAATTTTATTAAAAAGCGTGATTTTAAACTTAAGAGATAGATCTGATTATTCTGGGAAAAAAAATATTTCAGGCAGCGTTAACTACGGTCCCAAGGGAGCTCCTTGGTACGGCGGCGAAAAATGGTGTCGTTTAAGCTTTTTCAAAAATGTAGAGCAGTTACCTGAACCGTTGTTTCGGGAGTCAGGGGTCAACTTAGAACTATTCGACGTCACTTTTCAAAGTGTCCTACTGACAGCGGGAGAGCTCGAGCAAGCAGCTTTTTTGCGGGGCAAAACAAAGATTCGAGGAAATGATTTTGATGTTTCGGTTGTTTGCAGGTCAGGTCGATCTGGCGAAAAGTATTTATGGTCAGAATTTGTGAGAGACAACGAGTCTGTTTTAATTTTGAAGTAACTGGCTGCATTTTCTATTTCCATATGCAAAAAAAAGCCACGGGTTTGATGCCGTGGCTTTTTCTGAACTGTATATTTTGAAACTATTTTTTCAGATGCTTTTCAATAACATCTTTGAATTCGTTAAAGGGAAGGGCTCCTCGAAGGGAAATTCCATTTACAACAAATCCTGGAGTTCCGCGAATACCAAATTTCTGCGCTTCTTCCATATCTGTTTTGATTCGACTCGATATTTTTTCATCTTTCAAGTCCTTTTCAAGCTTGGCCATGTTAACACCGATATCCTTAGCTACTTTTTTCAAGAAACCTTCTTTGCCAGATTTCAATTCGCCTTGGCCTTCAAATACTTTGTCGTGAAATTTTTCTGCTTTATCGTGACCCTGCATAGCAACGGCCTCGAAATATCGGGCCGCTGGTTCAGCCATAGGATGGAAATCCAAAGGAAGATGTTTAAATAATACACGAACCTTGTCGCCATATTCTGCGCGCACTTGTTTTACAGTTTGGTAACCACGGGAACAATAAGGGCATTCAAAATCAGAATATTCTACGATTGTAATAGGCGCATCTTTTTTGCCAAAAATCACTCGTGCTTCATCAATTTCAGGCTTCAAAGGATTTGCGTATTCAGTATCACGTTGTTTCTTTTCGTCATCTGCCATTTTTTCTTGTTGTTTTTTCTGAGCTTCTTGGGCTGCTTTGTTTACAACTTCGATAAATTTTTCGGGATCCTTTTCAATTGCTACGAACATAATTGATGGATCTTTCTCAATAGCCTCTTTAAGTTGCTTGGCAGAAGGCGCACATTGAATCAGCGCAAAGGTCCCCGCTAGCAAAGTAAGCTTCATTATTTGTTTAAGTGACTTGTTCAATTTTCCTCCGATTTAAATTTCATTTTTTCAGTCAAATTAGTTTTGCATTTTTAACTTTAATTAGGAAACAAAAAGGGTTGAATCATTGCGTTGTGGTCAGGTCCAAAGTCTTTTCAACTTAAAATCAAAATCGATAGATAGGATGCTGAAACTCAAAATAGAGACTTAATTTTTCTTAAATTCGACCGATTAAGAAGCATAAACAAATACAATTCAGGTAAAATATAATGAAAATCTTTTTTGTAACCATAATATTGTCTCTAACTGTGAACGCAGGACTTTTGTATACCTACAATCAGTTGACCGTAAAAGATTTGGATCAAATGAATGCTATGGTAAAAAACAAGGTCAAAGAGTCTAAAAGTGCGGATTCTGGCAAAATCGTACCAATTAAAGAAGGTCTTCAAGCTGTTTTCAGTCGCCCAAACTCGGACGATATGATCGAAAAAATAACACCACCACTTCGGGCTATAATGGAACAAGAGGATGCTACAGAGAAAGTTTTCGGAGACTTGGTCCAAGAGGCTATCAATGCTCTGAAAAATACCAAGAATTTCAAAAAAGAAGCACAAGTTACCTACGCGATTTTTCTAGAGAATGTGATTTCAGAATTTAAACCAAGTTTAAGAGTGGGCGGATTTGAATTCAAAACTATTAAAAAAATTGCCGATAGTGATATCGAGCTGACAAAAGACGCCCAAAAAGACCGCAAACTGCGCTTAATGCAAGAAAGCAGTTCTCCAAGTGTGATCGCCGCAAAAGTTATAGAAATTTTTGAGGAAAGATTGAAAGCTAAACCACCTGTTGTCAATGAGTCTGCAAAATCAGACGAATCTGGTGAAACCCCTGCGGAACCCAAGCCATGAAATATCTATTTTTAATCTTAATTTTCTGCTTGAATGCTTCGTCACAAACGGCGGTTGTCGCAAAGTCATCGGCTCAGCCTTTTAGCGTTGAAACCATGCTTGCTGCAATGTTTTCCATTACCGGCAACGTTCAAGATTTTAACAGTTCGGTAGTTGATCCGAATCTAACCTGTGATAGAAATTGGCGACCAGCCGAGCCCGTGCCAGTCGCAAGCGAAAGTCCAGTGATTGATGTTGATGGCAAAGCCAAAATTCCCGAAACAAAATTAGAATTTAGCACCGATGCGAATCCAAATACAAAGTCAGTCCTGAGCCAAGGCTGTATCAGCGAGTCGCTGGAAATTCTAGAAAAATGCTTCCCACCCATGGCGGACAAACTAAGAACAGGGCAGATCACTATGGACCAATTGCGGGCGTCCCAAGACGAAGGGTTTCACATTCGAAGCCATAGTAAAGACCTACAGAAGGCTCGATCTTGGGAATTCCACTATGAAAATCGAGCAAGGCAAGATACCGGGTTGACGATTATGGATGGATACTTAGATAGCAATAAAAAAATCTATGGTGCGGAAATGATGTTTTTCCCTAGAAAGCAAATTCCTAAATACGAAACTAAAGGATCCGAGTTGGCAGTCACCTTGCCAAATGGTGAGCTCGTCAATTTTGATAGCCAGTCAGGGGCCATTAAATCCGGAGTATTGACTGAAAACAAGCCTGTGCCTGGGAAAAAACCCGATATTAAGTATCAAGGTGGCGGTGTTATGATTCAAATGATGGGGATCGAAGGAAGCATGAAAAGCTTTGTTGAAACCGCAACAAATGCGGTTGTATACAAAAAAGGTTTTCCGCCTTGCACTGTTCCCGCGTCTGAACTTTGGCCCAATAGAAAAAGCAAGCGAGCGAACAATTTCAAATTTGCCACCGATGAAGGTCTAGATCAATGGCTGAAAAATTCCAAATGCGGTTTTAACTTATAGATTTTTTATTTTTAGTTTCATCGAAGAGTCTCATTTTGACTCAAGTTTTTTTTAAATACACCGATCATTACTTCAGGCAAGAAGCTGCGGACGAAGGAATCGTCTGCACAATCTAAGAATCACTAAATCCTTTGAAAGGAGTTCGGGGGTAATTATGTTTTTACAAGGAAATTTACAAAACGTATTTGATGCACTTTATACATTGGGCG
>JAYTTH010000174.1:0-2040 GCA_043745515.1 Pseudobdellovibrionaceae bacterium
TTCTAGAATCAGACAACTTTGACGAACAGGTTTCGCATTTGTTGATAAATACGTTTATTAAAAGAAACGATTTTCAAAGGGCACAACTGGAATCTTTAAAAACCTATTTGTGGAATCCAGAAAGTACCAAAAACGAACAACTCTATAATAAAATTACTCAATTTATTTATATTCGCGAAATGGGAGTGGTGCATGATTCAATTCATGGTTAATAAGAATCAAAAAATAATACCGCAGATAGGGAATCGGTTTCTTTGTTCCTACCAACGCCCGTTGTCTGAGGCCGAAAAGTGGCTTTCGCAATTCGATTTGAGGCAAGCTAAAGATGTTTTGGTGATTGGCGGTGGTGGCGGGTTTCACATCGAATTATTGAAGCTTAAGTATCCTGATACCTTCGTTCATGTTTTCGATTTTAGGACCGACATTCTGGAGCATCTAGAGGAAAAATTTAAAAAAACCCAAAAACTGGCTCTCTATGAAGTAAATCCAAATATGGATTCTCAGTTTTATAAAAACCTGTATCAATTTTTGGAAAATAAGCTTCCAGAAATTATGCCGTTTCGTCCTGGCTGGCAGGGAATGGAAGTCGGGTTTGAAAAGCTCTACAGTTCTATTTTAGCCCGGGAAGTGGGTTTGCTTTCGAACTATCTAACTCATTCTGGCTCCGGTTTAGAATTTAACAAAACTTTGTCTGAAGAAAAAAAGAATTTTTTGACGCTAAAGAACTTGGTGATGGCTAATCAGCTAACTTCATCCATGGATTCGCAGGTTATGAATTATTTTGGTGAGTTCATGAAATGAAAGTATTGTTCGCTTCGCTTTCAAGAATAGGGGACTATATTCAGCATTTAGCTGTCATTCGCGCATGGAGTTTTGAAAATCCAGACGTGGAAGTTCATGTCCTTGTTAACGACTTGATTCCGGAAGATCTGAAGCGAATGAACTCTCAGTTTCAGCATAAAGTTGTGCCGCGATTTGAATATCAAAAGCGAATTAACCAATTTTCCACGCCTTTGCTCTATCCCTTTTGGAGTCTTAAGAAATTAGTTAGAGAATTACGAGATGAAAAATACCTTCAGCTGTTTGATTTGACGTATCAGAATCATTCCCTGGCATTTTTGAAATTAGTTCAGCCAGGGTTTGGCTATTCAGCTAAAGAGGTCTCTAAAGTTAATGAATACTTGGAAGTAACTGATGAAATGCATTTGATAGACAAACTGAAGTCCATTCACGATCTAGCGATTTCGCCAATGGGTGCGCTTGGTCGGCCCTCCAACAAAGTATTTTTCCAAGTTTCAACCAGCGATAGTAAAAAAAATATTGATCTGCCGCGCTGGCGAGTTTTGTTGGACAGTATAAAAAGTGATTTTCCTGCGATTCCTTTTAAGGTGATTTCGTCGCGCCAGGAAAGAAAAAACCATTTGGATTTTTTTAGAGAGACAGATTTATTGGTGGTGAATTTTTCAGAGCTTGCAGATATTTTAGATCCAGAAACTAGGCTGGTTTCATTGGACACTTCGATAAAACATTTTGCAGCTCAAGCTCGAATACCGACAGTTGAATTGTCAGTGGGCAGCAGTCATTGGATAAAAAACGCAGCCTACCAATCGGGCAATTATGTATTTAGCGCTGAGTTTCATTGCAGGCCCTGTGTTCATTCTAAAATCTGTCCGCTGGGCCGAAATCAATGTCAAGATGAAATCAGTTTCGAGCGACTTATCGAGTTTATCGGTCAGTGGATTTTGGACGCCGAAACCCCTATTTACCCTATGAGGACAAAAGTTAAAGACGGAAACCTTAGCATTCAAAGAGGAGACAAATGGATTCAAAAGACAAATCAAACCAATCTGCACTTATAAATCAACTGGTTCAAAAAGAGAAAGAATTGCGAGCTTTGGTAAAGGAAACCTATAAGAACGAAGGTTTTTCCAAAGTGAATTTGCTTCAAAGATCTTTGCTCGAAATAATAAAGGAACAAAATCTAAATGAAAATTCTAATAATTCAACTAGCAAGGTTCGGTGACCTTTATATGTCCTGGC
>JAYTTH010000175.1:0-2017 GCA_043745515.1 Pseudobdellovibrionaceae bacterium
TATTTTTTTTTCAGCACATAAGCCTCATCTTAAACCAATTGAAATAAACGAAGACGACGCTCGCTACCTAAGCTTAATGGCGTTGCTACTGCGAGAAAATCACCCAGTGGCCTCGTCTTGCAAAGGGGATGGCATTTGCAGCAAGTGTCGAATTAACGTCCTAACTGGTTTGACTAATTTAAATCCCATACAGAAGTTAGAAGAAAAAACGATTGCCAAAAATAAAGTCACAGCAAGCGAACGACTTGCCTGCCAAGCCTACTTGCAAGGTGATGTGACTATCGATACAAATTACTGGTGATATTTAACGTATTTCCAAGTTCCATCGAGTCGGCTAAAAGCCAACTCGTAAAGACAACAGTTAGGAATCTGAATAGCCTGCTCTGGAGCATTGTCTGTCGCATGCGCCAGACGTACGAGCGAACCGCCATGGGTCGACACAGCTACGCGACGAAATTGCTGATTGGATATTATCATTTCTTCAACATAGTCCTTGAGACGCTTTAGGTGTTGTAATTTAGTTTCACCATTGGCAAATCCCATGGTGATGTCTTCTGGTTTTACCGATCGCCAACGAGTCAGCGTGTCTTCGCCATATTTTTCAGCGATTTCAATTTGCGACATGCCTTCGACATCTCCTAAATGGGTTTCTCGAAGCGCACTTGAAAACAAAAATGGCACAGGGTGATTGCCCATCGCAATTCGGCCTGTTTCAACAGCACGGTCTAAATCTGAACACAAACAAACATCTAATGGAATAGTGTCAAATTTTTCTCGAAGTTGCTGGGCCTGATCGCGCCCTTTTTGATTCAGTGGAATATTAGAGTGGCCTTGAAATTTTTTGTTTAAATTCCAATCCGTTTCACCGTGTCTGAAAACAAAAAGTTGCACCAAATTACTCACTAGCTCAACTCTTTTCGCAATAAAATATAATTTATTTTAATACCTTGTTTAATGAAAATGGTTTCAAAACCAGTTACAAAATTTTCTGCAGCCTTGTCAGATTGATGTAAATCAAAAGTAACATATTCAACTTTGTAACGACTTTGCTTGATTTCTTCCAAAGCCCATTCGAAATAGGCAAGTGAATCTGTTTTGAACTCTAAAAAAGATCCCGGTTTTTGTAAATCAAAAAGGATATCTAGGTTTCTAATTTGAATAAACCGATTTTTAGGTTTTTTGGGGGTAACCCATGGATCTGGAAAATGAACAAATACATTATTAATTTCGTTTTTTTCAAAAAGCATTTCGACATCAAAGGCATGATATCGGCTGACCACGGCGTTTTTTGCGCCAGCGCGAAGTGTTCGTCGAATGGTTTGTATCAAAGGTTTATACTTAATTTCAATACCAACTAAATTACGGCCTGGCTGTCTTAGAGCCTGGTGTTCAAAAAAATAGCCGGTACCAGTCCCGATTTCCAAATCCATCGGGGCACTTGGATCAGCGAAATTCTGCTTCCAGTTTCCCTTATTCAATGGCGAACGCTCTTCATTAAAAGCATGGTTACTAAACTCACCGTCTAGAGCCAGCGTATACTGGTTCTGTTTAGGCAACGTTCGAGTGATATTCACACGACCGAGTTTTTTTTCTGACAATGGAAGTTCTGACCAGTTTTTTGTTTGCATAAGCGACCTTGGATGCATCTTTGCTAACACCTTTAATTCCAAAAATACATAGATTATTCGCGGCTTTTAAACCCTAATAGCCGAAATTAACATTTTTACAGGGAATAAGAACCTACAGCTGACTATTTTTCAACAATCTCACCGACTGACTTAATCATCTCGGCGCTTTCAAAGCTAAATTTTTTTAAAAATTCAGAAGCTCGCACAGGGCAATCCACTACATCGCAAGAACTACAATACTTTCGACCACAAGGATCTAAATGAAAGGCAAATTCACCATCAAAAGGGTACAGCGCCACAACATTTTTTTCAAAATCATGGGTCACACGATGGGCTTTAGCTACATCCCAAAATTCAGGAATTATTAAATGCGCGTCGATATGGTGAAA
>JAYTTH010000176.1:0-27377 GCA_043745515.1 Pseudobdellovibrionaceae bacterium
GAAAATTTCCAATCACCGCGATGTCACCCGAGCTGGTAACGGGCAAAGTTCCAATTACAAATTCTGGCAAACACGACTGACTCATAACTGCATTATTTAGCTTTATAGGAATTGTTGTAAATGTGCTGAAGTCAACCTGAGCTGGAAGACTGTATCGATAAACACACGGCATAGGTGAACACCAGCCAACCGGAATAGCCACATTGCACGCATCACCAAAAGCTTGCAGATTTACGAATATAAACAGGCACAGAGAAATTAAATTTACATTCATTATTCCCCCAATATAACTATAAGAAACTTCGGGGAAAAACTCAATTATTTGACTAAAAAACAACTTTTTTCTGTTTCACTCCGAAACGGATCGCGAAATATTTTATTTGCCTGTTTCAAATAGAGACGACTTCCTTCCCTATCAACGGAAGCATGTTTTCCATGCTTAAAATTTTCCATTAAGGTCTATTCGTTTTTTTAAATCGGAAATTCTTTTTTCCAAAGCAACATTTTCATTTAATACTCGCTTGTGATACTCCCAAACCTGTGGCAGCAGCGAATTATAATTAACTGCCAATTGGCCATCTATAGATCGTGTCACGGAATTTGGAAATTTTTCGCGCACTTCTTGCGCTAAAAAACCAATGGATTTTTTTTTAGATGAAATATAATTAAATCGATAGGCATTCATTCCTTCGCCCAAGTTTTTAGGAATATCTAACGGCTCAATATTTTCTTTTAGCGATCTATCGGAAGGAATCAGAATAGTGCCGCCTTGTCCTACCAAAGCTGGCAAAGCGACAACTCGCGGATCGGTTACACGGAGTCGATTCAGGCTTCCCGCATTTCCTAAAAAATTTAAATTGCCTATAATTCTTAAATTTCCAGTTTTTATTTCATTAAACGGAGTTCCCGACACACCAAGCCGAATAAACAAATTATCTGGATTAAAACCGCGCCCGGCATTGCAAGTTAATATGTTCAAACCCCCGTCAACGGTTCCTTGCATTGGAATTAACTTGACCATATCTTGATTGGGTATCATTGAGGCATATCTATAGGTAAGCACAAGATTAAATCGGACGTTGCCCGCGTTATTTACAAAATTAGACACGGTTGCGCTTTGAAGCGTCACTTCACCATTATTTAATCCAGCCAAAGGAAACACCAATAGATTTGCTGTATTTGCTTTGTTTTTAATTCGTGGAAGTATGTCTCCATTTGCAATCGGATTCTGTGGAGTCATCGAATTTTTGCAAATCAAAGCTGAATTAAAAAGTTCGGTAATACTCGATGTAAATATTTTCGCAAACGCTTCCGTCCTCATCACTTTAATATTGGTCATCGTTATGGCAGTGAAATACTGCATCGACAAGGCCAATAGGCCAATCAATGAAATAGAAACTAGTGCTTCAACAATGGAAACACCTTTATTACTTAATTTTAACCCAATGTCGGCCATTAACCTCTACCTTTTTTCCTTCGACTCCAAAGAATTCGTCATAGTCCGGTTTTTTGTAGATACCGACAATTCGTTCTGGAAAAGACTGTTTTTCTTCTAAAGTTATTTCTGTTAAATTTCCTTTTTCGTCATTTGTAAGCGGGGTTCCCGGTTCGTAAATTTTATCTACAAATGCCAATACCCACCCGGAAATCCCTATAGGGACCTGTTTTTCATATCGACCCTGACCTACTGCCATTCCAAAAGTATTGGTTGCAATACCAATAACACTTTTTTGACATCGAAGCGTGCAGACTTTTGCCCCATCAAATGTATCAAAATAACACTTACCAAAAAGTACGTCATCACATACAAGTTGAAAATCGGCGATATCATTCCAAACGGCATTCCAAACTCGATTCGCAATAAATTGTCCGCTGGCCGTTGCGCCATCGTTACTTACGCACAAGTCAGTGCCGCCGCCAGCGACAGTGAGAGCGCCTGTGCCATTTATTGTACAGGACCTCAATGTAGTTACGGCTTCTGCAATATTTCCTATTGATAATAAGTTTGCTAGCATCGATAGTTTTTGCATTACATATTCCCCTTTTTTAGTTCCATTTTTGATAACTTTTTTTCTAACTTGCCTATCTCGATATCCATCAAGTGATTTTTTTTAACTAATGATTTTGAAGATTGGGCCAATAGAGGAACAATTGAAGAATAGTTAATGGCTTTGTAACCTTCTTTGCCATTTCCATTTTTAACTATTTCAGGAAAGGAATCTTCTACCTCTTGGGCGATAAATCCGGTGTCTTTTAATTTCGTTGATTTCCATTTGAAACTATAGCCCCGAATGTAGGTTAAAATATTTGGGTTTATTTCTATTGGACGCAAATCATATTTTAATCGTCGATCCGATACGGTCAATGATTCAGAGCTAATAGTGGTAATACCTTGAACTTCAAAATTACCGTTGATAGTAAGATTTCCATATTTGGTGTCGGCTGCTCTTCGAGACATATAAGATCCTGTTGCGGTATCAAAACCAAACGCAACTCCAGCATTTGCCGAGCATCCGGTTTGGCCGGCAACTGCTGGGTCATAAGCTAACTTTCCACCGGCCCAAGCTGTGTTTGATCGTGTCGTAACTGTCGCTACCCTCGAAACGGTCCTTATGGCTCCATTCGACATTGTATATCTGTAGGTGGCAACCAAATCGAATCGTCCATTATACGGGGCTGGGACATTTGCATTCGGGCCGACAACAAAGTTATTTGCAGTCAATGATTGAATAGTAATGATTTGATTATAGGGTCCGCCTCCAGACACAAATCTTACATTTCCAAAACTATCAATAATTTGGGGAACCGGCCTGACAGCCCCAGTGTAGGTAACTCCTCCAAATGTTTGAAAGCACGCGCTGGGATCAGAAAGAGCAAGAACAATTTGAGCGTGAATTTCATCTACCATCAATTGCCTTGAAGTCCCTACCATCATTGACTGCAGCGATGAAATTAAAACGCCAGACAACATAGAAATGATTGCCATTAATACGGTGACAACCATTACTTCAACTAAACTGAATCCCCGGCTATCTTTCAAAACAATTCACCTTTATCATTTTTTTCTGTCCGCTTCCAATTTGTCCATTCGACTTTCAAGTGCCGATATTAATTTACTTTTAATTCTATTTTGTGATTCCATTTCTTTAGTAGTCTCCCACAATATTGGAACAACTGATCCATATTGAACACCTTTGATCCCACCTTCGTACAATTCACCAACAACTTCGGGAAGTTCTTTTTCCAAATCTTGGGCCATAAATCCATAACTCGTCCTGCCACTATTTTTCCATTTAAATTTATACGGTTTTAGATTTTCAACAATTTTCGATGCATTTTCAATTTTTTGAATATTTTCTTTTGAGTTTTTATCTGAAATGATAAATTGCCCGGTTAAAAGAGCATCCCCATTTACTATGATATTATTATTGGTCGCGCCAGTATTGGCTGCCATCGTAAAATTTGAATTTTTAGTATCAGCACCCGTTTTCACAATAAAACTGCTGAAACTGCCCAATCCTGACTGAGCCAAAGCCCCCGCCGACACACAACCATTTACAGCATCACTTAAAACGGCACCATCACTCCATGGCGCGGGCCCGGATGGCGCCAAGGTTCGTATTTGAAATACGCGATCACTGCTTTTTCTATTTGCGCCGCCTTCGCCATAGGGATAGCTATACAAAATTGTTAAATCAAAGGTTGCATTGTAAGGTTCAATATTTACTACATCTTGTATATAGTTTGAAACAGTCATGCTTTCAATTCTTACAATTCTGGAATAGATCAAACCTGTAGTGAAAACATTTGTCGCACCGGCATCTTTAACATTCACAATACTAGCTGTGGGTGTAGCTTTTGCAATGGCGCTAAAAGTTTGAATACAGGCATTTCTGTCCAATAACTGCATAAATATTTGAGAATTTATTTCGTCAATATTATATACCGACGTAATTTCATTGTACATGTTTCGATTAAGGGCCACCAATTTGGCAACGGCAGCAAAGACGACTGACAGCACGCCACTCATTATTACTATTTGCAGAGTCGACATACCGTTTTGATTAAATCTCACCATAGGCCTCGAATTATCGGAGTCCAATTAAAAATCAGATTGTCTCCCCAGGAAGAATACCGCTATACTAAACTCATGAAAAGAAGAAATTTTGTAAACGCGATTTCAGCTATGCTTCTTGGAGCTAAATTAATAAGTGTCCCCGACTCTAGTCTAGAAGACTCAATTTCATTTTCAAAAACCACAAATGAAAAACAAGTTATTTTGACCCCGGGAACCACATTTGATTTACCGGAAAACCCCAATCATCTGGAAATAATTTACTTTTCTCCGGGAAATAACGATTGGAAATCTAATTCGCCAATCGTTCAATCTAAAGTTCATTTGATAATGGGTGTTACCGAGCCAGTTATAGCAGATACTAACATTACATTCGGTTTAAAGTTTATAGATAAAAAATCTGGCTGGATTTTTTTTCAAATGAGCTGAAAGTCACAAAGTTGATTTTTTTTTCCCGATCTAACATGATCAAAGATAAGTGAAAGCAAAGCCGAGTTGGTTTTACCTGATAACGCTCCATTTGAATACACTGAAGAAAATTTTTGATCTACCGACATTTCTAAAAATTCTTCATATTTGCCGCTAAATAACAGCTCTGTTTTTAAAACGGGGTCATCAATAGGTAACAAAAATCGCTTTTGAATAGTCTCGTAGGCATTTTGATCTTTGGTAAGATATTCAAATATCTTCTTATACGGCAAAGTAAAAGTCGAAACGTCATATTTTTGCGGAGTTAAATAGGCTGTGTCTTTGTTGAAATCAGGGTCAAAGAGCCATTGTGTCATCGAGTAGTTTTTTAGAATTAGCTCATAGTTTTCAGGAGCAGAAATTTCAAGGCCAGCATCGGGATAAATGCCGTTCAAATTATGAATTGAATTCAACAAATCTTCTCTCAAAATTGAAATATCACTGTACCAAGCTCGCCAAGCAATATCGGCAAGTTTGTTTTTAAAATCGTCAGAATACTTCGAACCACCATCGAAATAAAAATCCGCCAATAGGTATTCAAAAGACAAGCATTCTCTTGGTAAACTTGTTAACAAACCGGACGCCTGGGTGGACTCATATATTTTAGTAAATTCGTCTCGTGAAATAAACGGCAACTCGTTTGCAATTTCTTCGCGAGATCTTTTAATTGTTTGAGAATACTCGATGGCCCTCAAACGCCTTTCAAGGACACTCGAATTGTGCAGCCAATGAAGTCTACCTATGTCCGGCCGAGCAAAAATTGATTTCCACAATGATATTTTTAACCTCAGCTCGAGCTTCATATCAACATACAATGTAAGTGAACTATTTTTATTTCTGGACGCCATCTCTGACCAGAAATTCTCCACAGAACCACTGTAACTTTTCACTAACAAATCGTCAAAACTAGGCAAAATGGCAAAGTAGTCCTTCACGAGCTTAACTAAAGGGTGGGGCAACGGTTCACTGCTAAGAACTTTTCCTTCCTTGTAGGAGGTATAGAAAACATGATTATCAATGTAGATTTTATTATATAAGTGAACCATTGCTAGATTAGCCCCTTTTCCTCGCGAAAAATGGAGCGTTTTTCAAAATTAACCCGTTTAGAATCTGGACCATATATATACTTACTGTGTTTCTCAATAACAGCTCCGCTGATGCTTCCAGGGCGCTCAAGCTGTGAAATCAATTTTTCTAACTTTTCCATTTCGATTTCTAACCCTGCAATATTTTTAAATCTAGCGCTAAGGAAGCTTCTAAACTCGTTTTTCTGTTGAACTAAAATCAAGCACCCAATTGTTTGGAGCCCTAATGTTTCGCCATTGAAATCATAGAAGGAAAATGTCTTGGTCCCATCGAGAGCACTTTTAATATTAGAAATTATATTTTTCATATTGGATTCAGGCGTATCCACTAGGTTTTCTATCCAATTCCAAACGCACTTAAAAAATACGGACGGTTTAATCTGGACGCTCTCGAGCAACGTTCTAATTCCAGTAGTTAGACCGATACATTCCCAGCCGCGAACAAAATTGTCCATGATGTACATTTGTATCCATTCGACTTGGGTATAAGAAGACGTCTGAACTACTATATTAAAGGTTCCCTGGTACATCTCGTCGTCTAAAATGTAATAAGATTTTTTCGCAGCTTGTTTGAATGTATTATAGTGAGTGTATTTGACTGGAACAGTCTTAATCTTGAATTTTTCGATATACTTAGGGTCTGCTGCGGGCGATTTTGACAACAAGGTCCAAACATAGCGCTCGCTAAGCCAAGCATCAGCAAATGCAATATCATCAAATTCGAGATAAAAAGATTGCAAAGTAGATTCGGGAAGACCCAACACGTATTCTATTCGAGTACGGTAGCCTAGATCTTTGACCTCTTTTATAAAATCCAAATGTAATTGAGTTGGATGCGACCACCGATTTACCGCTTTTGCGATTTTTGCATCAGACGCATTGATTGAATAGTGATAATCACTTTTGACAGCGATTCCGGATTCTAAAGTTAATTTATCTATTTCGTGTACAGTTTCGATATCATTTTTTGTTTTTCCATTTAAACCTATTTCAAAATCCCAACCGCTTTTGTTTCTTTCTATTAGATATTTGATTACACCAATATCTCTTTGTTTATAGATTCCAAAGTTGGCATCACAAATATCAATATATTCGATATTATATCGCTCCATTTGACGAAGTTCATCAAAAACTATTTCGTCACTCTTTTTCAATATTTTCGAACCTGTGCGCCCGCCCCAGTCGCAATACGAACAACGGTGAGGACAGCCACGAGTGGTTTCCCAAAGAGTCGTGATTCGTCCCCCACGAGATTCGGCAACGTGTTTAAACAACTCCACTTCTGATTCATTTCCCCGAAATAGGGAACTAGGCCAATTGAATTCGATTGCCAGTGTAGATGCTTCAGAACGACGCCAGGATAAGCGATCATCTGAAGGAATAATTGCATAGGGAACCTTTTCCAAGTTAAATTGGTTCTCTTGCATTTCATCTAAAAGAGAGGCAATAAATATTTCTCCAATTCCGCCGGAATCAGAAACAATATCGATAAACCAATTAGTCCTTAGCCATTCTGGGTCTGTTTCAAACGGAGTTTCGGGTCCACCAAAAATAATTATTGATTCTGGCAATTTCAGTTTTACTGCTTTGGCCAAATCCAAATTCAATTTGTAGTTCCAAATATAGCTGCTAAATGCCACAACTGTAGGCCGCTCCGAAACAATCGTTCCTAGCAGATCGTTAAAAGTTAGATCCTCAACACCATTAATTGGAATCGGCCATCGCCATTTTTCTGCGCTACGGCCATATTGCTGATAATAGGATTTAAATATTAAATACAGATAGGGCAACGGATAATCTTGATAGGTCATTACAGGGCTAACAATAAATATGCTTTTTCTATCATTCTCTGACAAAATAGGCCCCTCCAGTTTTGAACCAGTAGTTTTGACGTTATCGAATTTGCAAATTGAGATCAACAAATAATAGATCGAGACTCTCTAGACTAAAGTCACATCTGTTCAATGTCCTTTAGTTGGTTGATCGAAATAGACAGCTAGGATACGTTAATTGCAATGCTTGTTGATCCAAAAGATTTAACTTATCTTTCTCAGTTTGATCTTTTCAAAATTATTATTTCTAGTGCCGACCGTTTCCCAGGCCTTTATCGAATTTCATCTTCTTGGGAACAAAGCTTGGCGGATCGAAAATTCATGAAATTGATCGACTTTATGGAAGCGCTTTTCCATTCAGAAAAAGGACGTCAATGGACTAAAAAGGAATGGTTACAGACTCACGATGATATCTTCAAATCAGCTTTCGGAAAAAACAGCCGCAATGACCAACGCGAAGAAAACGATATCAAAGAGACTTTAAAAGAAAAAAACTACAACTGGTACAGTCGTCCAAATAGTTTCAGGCTGCTTACAATAGATACATTGTTGCCAACCTTGGAACTTCTTGAAGGGCAGTCATACTACATGATGGGATCTATTATTCGATTTGACTCCAATAAAGTACGAATTGCCTATGATTACTATGCTGACCAGTCCTACCTGGATCTAGATATCTCATTTTCCGAATCCAAAAAATATATTGATCAAACATTTAGCAAACAGGCTTTTGGTGAACTGTTTTTACACGCGGAAGTAGTGGGGCATTTAGGCTTTAAAGATGATTTGGGATCTCTTTTATGCACTAAGAATAAATTTGAAAGCCTTTTTGAAACATTTTTACCTACTAGCCACATTTTTGCTTCTGTCATCTATCCACAGAAACTCCCCATCGAATACGCTAAACCAATCGGAGTCAGCAATGTCACAAAGCTTTTTGCCTGAAATTATTAGGTACGACACAGACTCTTTTACAACACCTAATATTTACGGCGTTGACCAAAATGGCCTACTTGAAATCAGCTGCAAACAGTTTCGAGAAAAAAACAAGGATACGGAGCTTTTCTTTTTTGTTTGTTTCGAGAATTATTTGTACTTTCCAATATGGTTTGAATTTAGATCAATAAACAACAATCTACTATACCTGATAGAAGAATACGAAATTAATACATTCTCAATGTTACAGAAAGTTTTGAATAGCTCGTTAAAAAAAGAAGAACATTGGAGCGTGGAAATGAAAGCTATCATTTACCATTCAAAAAAATGTCCCACATTTAGCTTTCCACTAACAGACTTTAAAATTGAACCCGAATTTGCAATCAATATTTATGAATAGCTAACCAAGGCCAAATTCTTTTTTAAAGTAGTCCACAGTAATATTTACCTGAAATAATTTTGTATTTAACTTAAAATTTGGCCCAAAACCGATTTCAGATAATATTCGATCGTATACTATTTTGCTCCCCTGATAAGAGGTAAAATATCTATCATTTCCCCAAAATAAATCTGGGTCGTTCAAGGAAAAATAAAAATCCTCCCCAAAATTCTCTGAAATGAGATACGAATAAATAATGGCGACAGAATAAGACTTTGACGGATAGATCAGTTCTTTTATTTCCTGTTGAAAATAGGCAGCACCCCAACTAACTATTTTTTCAATTTCTTCGTGGGTAACTATTTGGTCCCCTTCTAAAAGGTCGTCAAACTGAGTCTGATTGTTGTATAGTTTCTGAATGACTTTATAGTCTTTCATTTTCATACCAATTTAATAAACCAAAAAAACCATTACATGAATTATGCTGATTTTTGACTTCTTGCAAATGCTCACTCAAACAGGATCCATGATATTTGCACTTAGAACAAATTTCATTTGCACCAATTCTTTTTTTTTCAGACAAGCACCATTGTTCATACTCATTAAAATCGTTCAATTCTTGGAAAAACTCGCGATCTTTGCTATCGAATTCCAGTACCGCGAATTTTCCATTAGGATTAATATAAAGATGATTATCCGACCAAGACGAGTATTTTTTAGATAGAGAATCTTGAATTTTTTGCTCGTTAATAAATTTGAAATTAAATTTTGTGGAACAATTTAACCATTTTTTAATCCAATTTTCGTGGTCCACAAATGAAAGTGGCAGATCGTTGTTAATATTTTTTGAATACGGTTTAATTTCAACCGTTTCTAACTGTGGAATTGCATTTATTAGCGAAATCATTTTTTCAAATTCGACGGCTTCCAGATTTACTAATTTTTGACTGGCTAAAATTAGCAAATGAAAAGGTCTATTGATTCTAAGCATATTTTTATAAACGAGGTCCCAGCGTTCTCGTGCCAAATAATCCCAACTAACGGAAAGATCAATATCATCATTTAAAAAAATAGGATTTATTTGGGATAGGTTTGTTATGACGCTAATCTGTTCAGAATAAAAAATTCTAATATTTGAGACTAGGTCCAACAAATAAGCATCGTTAAGAGCCCCAATTTCACCTCCGTAAAGGTCGATTCTTTCAATTTTTCTAAATTGAGCTATTTCTTCGAGGAGTTTGAACAATATTCCTAAATCTATTTTTTTTGAATCCCCTAGTTGTTTTGGACTGAGATAACAAAATGAACACCTAAAGTTGCAAAGGTAGCTTGGATTTATTGATAAATTAATGGTGTCCATGGCTCAATATTTGATTTAAAGCTCCTAGGCTTTTTTGCATTTCAAAACAGTGTTCTTCTACGCGGTTTTGGCGTTTTATATCTGAGATGTTTTTCTTACACCCATTGCATATTTCAAACAAAGGGCAAGTCAAACAAGCCTCCTTCATATAAGCTAAGTCCCGTTGAAACCTCAATGGGGTCGTTTTTTTCCCACCAAGAACTTCTTTGGCATAATCAATTGGATATTGCTTGTCGTCACCAAAAGCGCCGCAACTGTAGTAATCTCCCTCTGGCTGAAGGCAACGAATTGTTTCATCACACAGTCGATTCAATGGGCAGGTGGTTATCGGACCAAGTCCTTTTGCCAATAATTGCTTCGAGTTGTACTCCCATTTTGAAAGGCCTTCTGAAATGATTCTCAAATAGACTTTATATATTTTACCCATTAAAAAAGACGTACCTTGCGCTCCGGAAGCCAACGCGTAATTCAGCTTACACTCGACATCCATTTTTTTTGCCAAATAAACATTATCAATAGCAGAATCGAAATTCTCTTCGCTAATAACCGAAATAAATGAAGGTCGATAGCCGACTTTTTCTAAAAAAAGATCCGACACGGCCCAAAAATGATTCTCAGTATAGACTTGATCGCGAGTTATACGCCTAGTATTTCCAAAGTTGAACGAAGTCGTTACCCCAACTCGAGTGTGATTGAAAAGCTCGGTCCATAATTTTGGATTTTTGTAAAACCCCCAAAGATTGGTTGTAAAGGCCAGGTTAGAACCCAAATTATTGCTGTCCAAATAGTCGATTATTTCCCAATAGTAGTCGGGCGCCATCATCAGGGGATCGCCGCCATTTACTATTATTGTTGATGTTTCAGGAAACCGCTCAAGAAATTCAAATATTTTTTTAAGTTCTAACTTTTTGTTTTTATCATCAACCAAGTCAGTCGAACTACAAAAAGTACATTTAAAATTACAACTTTCAGTGGGTTTTATTATCAATTCCATTTTGAAACGCCTCCTGTTCGATTGTATTAAAAAACGTTTTCAAGAAACAACTGGGAAGGCGAACCCTATCTGCCCAATCAGCTTGCACAAAACAACGAAAACTGCATCTTTCAAACCATTTACATGATAAACATTCATTTTCATCAACAAAAGACATTATTATATTTTCATTGGACTTGTAATCTATTGAATTTTTGAAATCACCCTCTTTGTAATCCATGTATCTACATTTTACTTCTTTACCAGAGGGTAACAAGGTTAATTTATTTAAAGAATAACAGGTCATTTTGTTTTGCTGTTCAATTAATAAATCTCTTATCGGACTCACTTTTGGATATTTTTTTGCAATAAACAGATATACATCTAAAAGATCCTGATCAGTAGGCATTAAAAAACGGGCACCTTTTTCAGGCACATAAAAGTCAAAATAAAGCGGAAAATTTTGATATAAATAATCAAAATACGGATCATCTTGCTTGAAAATTAAATCAACGGTCGGCTTAGTTAATACAAAACCAATGGTATAGATTCTGGACCTAAAGTTTTCCAAATTTTGTTTAAAAAGTTCATCTTTCCAAAGAAGAGTTTTGCGACCAAAAAAATCATAGCTAGTTGAAATATTATTTTTTATGCCTTTTAGCTCCAGAGTCTCTAATAGATTAATTACCCGTTTGTATTTTTTATAAATCAAGTTTGTTACCCAATTTACAATTATTTCATGTCCAAGCGATGCTGCAAAAGTATGGATTTTTAGAACCAGATCAATATAGTCATCAAACAATCTATCTGGAATTTCGTCGTTGAAAATCTCTCCACCCATAATGTTGATAATGTGACTTTTAAGCGGATTATTTTTAATAAATTCAATTACAGGTAGGGCTTTGTTCCTAATAGAATCTGTGCCCTCTTTACTATCGTGGTCCTGGCCGCAGAAATTGCATTTTAAATTGCAGAATTCAAATAGGTGCAATTCAATTTCCGAGCTTGTCGGCATTTTATCTTTAAGTAATTTGGATGCAAAACTATAATCCATATTCTGCCAAAGGTAAAGCTCCCATAGAATTCACAATAGACAACGCGTTCTTTGCAACTAGACACTTTTTTGTATGGTAGGTTTCCATTAGGAATAATATTCCACGATCTACACAGGAACCTAAAAACGGGCAGGATTCACATTCATCCATTTTATCGGCAATATTGTACTGATCCAACTGAATTTTCATCTCAAAATCTTCGATTTCCTTAACGGTATTATTTACCAAAGGAACTTCAAACTCATCTTTGAATGAAACAAACCTTTCATACAAAAGCGGCGAATAGAAAAGTTTTCCATTCCGATAATTGTATTGTCGCTCAATCAATGAATCAGTCAGTTTTCCAAAACTAAATCGCAAATACTCAGATTTATCGTCGGACACAATAGATGAATCAAAAAGATCTTTAATTCGTGTAGTCATTGCTAGAAAATCTGAATCATTTAAATCTTTGCTGCGTCCCATAGAAAAATTGTAATCTATCGTGGTTTCAAAAAGATGGGCGACCCGTTTATGCATAAAATCATAATCCCTAAGCAATTCGGGAATTTTAGTTTCATCATAATTATAGACATTCATAATTCCAAATGTCCGAACGTCTTTCTTATTCAGCAACGATAAAAAACGCAGCTTATTGCGTTCAATGATTTTCAAATAATTGTCATCCATTATTTTAGACGGATCTATTACAATATTAATTTCCAATTCAACATCCGAATAAGAATCATTCAATATTTTGGCTATTTCGGCACCTTTGTTAATATCCAGATAGGTAGTTTGAAGTGAAAGTCTTCGAAATCTATTAAACAATTTTATATTGCCAACATCAGCAAAGACAGACGAGAAGTTTTCCGCACTTAAAAAATCAGTAGGTCCAACAAAAGCGATAAAGGGATAGTAAAGGCCACCTTTTAAACCTTCCATTAATTGGCTCAAATTGGCTGAATCCGCGCTTGTAATTGGTTCTTGCGCATTTTTTTCAACGTAGCAGCCGCGACATTTAAACTTGCAGCCGTTAAGTACTTCAAAATTAATATTTAAATAAAAATGGGAGGCTTCACGAAGTTCCCGGGACGCTAAATAAGAATCCATTATAATTTCGCCGTCAAAAATTCTTGATATGTGTTCGAATCAATCGTTTGATTGATCAGCCCGTTCGCGCAATGCAAAAGAGTGTTTTCTGGACAATTGAAATAATTGAATAAATTTTTTCCTTTAAACATATGTTCTTCAAATTGAGAATCAAAATAAAATAATTCATTATTACAAGGCACTGAAAAATAAAGTTCTAAAAAGCCTGGAATATCGAAAAGCATCACAATATTTCCACCGACATAATTAGGATCTTTAATGTGGGGAAACACTTCTTTTGATTGTAACTTGGCTTCCAAATCGGAAAAGCAACTCACAAGAAATACCATTAGCGAGCTTAGAAAAATATTCCATTTATCAACAGTGGCCTTATTTAATTCAATAAACTCAAGGCACTCGTCAGGAGTCAGCAATGGGTTGGTGAGCCAATTCTGAATTTCTAAGCCTTTAGAACGTAATACAATATCTGCAGCCGTTAACCGCAGAACATCCGATACGCTTTGGTTTCTGGTTTCCATAAAAATTTTAAGCAAATCGTATTTTTCCTGTTTTGTGGCATCAGTAAAAACAATTTCAAATGGTAAGTCTAAATTTGAAAGGTAGGTTAAAAACATATTACCTTTAATTTTACTTTTGCCATAGTCGACCAGAAAGAATAATTCCTTATTTTCAAAAAATTCCTTAATTTGTTCGATTGCAAGAGGCACACTTACATTTCTAAGATTGGCTAACGGGATACTGTCTATAGTCTTTAGTGACAATCGGGACCTCCTTGCCTGAGTTCTATTAATTTGGATTTGGCTATAATAAGTTTATTTTGGAATGCCGATAAATTTTTTAGTTGAAAACCAATCGTTTTTTTTGAAAGTGGGCATTCGTTTTCATTTTCATTAAACAAACTAAGTTCGCAATTCCCGCCGCACAATTCATAATGTTCACATTGATTGCAGACGGGATTGTAAACATCGCTCAGTTGCTTCACATAGGCGCCTTCTGCTTTTTTTCTAAAACCATTCCAATCTGAATATATTTCCTCGACAGTCGAAATCGGCGCAAAATAGGTTTCGTCCGGGCAAAGTCCGATAGTGCCATTGCAGTTCATTGTAAAGGTTCGATTTTGACAGCAATTGCATTTACATTGGTAAATTCTGTTTTCCATAAAACTCTTTGTCATCAAATCAACTTGAGGAAGCGACCAACTAGTATCATTTTCAGCGTAAAATCGTACGATTTGATCATAGAATTTGGCCCAATCTGTATTGCTGACTTTCATTTCTTTAGTTTTTTCATCAAACATAGTTAAAAATTCAAAATCTATGGACGCGGCCCCATTTAATTTTTTCAGAATACTTATTGGATCGGCCTCGAGAAGCTTTTTTTGAACTGTAATAGCGACAGCCATATCGATATTGGCGTCCACTAGGGTGGAAAAATTTTTAAGAAAGAGCCCTTCGTTTAAGCCTTTTGAAGTGGTTTCAAACCGAATACCGTGATCCCAGGAAACGCCAATATGTCCTGAATATTCTTTTTTAATAAATGAGACGTAATCTTTATCGATTTCGTACATCAAGTTTGTTTGAGGAACGATATTAAATTTTGTCGCAGAAAATACTTTTCGAATCAAATCGTTAACATTTTTTAAATATTCGAGCGGAGCCATAAATGGCTCCCCACCATGAATATAAAAAACAGCTCCCTTTGGATTTAAATTGGTTTTCAACGCTTTTAAAAACTTTTCGATTTGAGTTAGATCCGCCAATTTATATTTATCGCGATTTCCCATTGTAAAACAATGACTGCAATTTAAATTACACCCCTGCACGACTCTCAAATAGATTACGTTAAAATCACGATTGAAGTGGTCGCTACTCATTTTAACGACGCCCCCTGGAACCGTGGCAGGAGACATGACATGACGAATGACAAAAGGAAATGGGTACATGAGGCGTGCTGGCCAGATTCGCTAGCAGCTGAGTAAAAAAAGTATTTATAGCAGACGTCGTTATTTTTTTCCCTTGAGCCAAATTGGTCATCGACGGGACCCCCAGCACCACCGCATAGCCTGCGGCCAGAGCAGTCAATCCAGATTGAACATCATCTGGTCCCGGCGTAATTGAATAGGTCATATCAACTATTCTGACGCGCGAAATCTGATTTGCATAGGCGTATAGAGCATTAAATACTGCCGTTAGAGCCAACACTTTGCTTCCTTGGGTCGCACTAATTACCGGCGTTGGGGTATTAAAAACTTTATTTCCAAGTTCTGGTCTAAAGTTATCGTGTGGAAAATTTCCAGACCACCAAACTATATGGTCATACCCCGAGCCAGCCGTTCCCAGATGGCCATCTTTAACCACCGAAATAAACTGATTGTATATGTAATTGGCAGCTCCGCTGCTAATGTCAGCAGCTAATGCTTTGTTTGACTGGCCTGTTGTCATAAACTACGCTCCGAACACCTTTTAATGCAAGGTAAACTGAAAAAATTAGCTACGGAAAAAAAACTTTTCCCATAGCAAAATTCAAAATTGTCGCACGTTTCACATTCTTTTTTAATTGGAATATTGTGGTTTTGAATTTCATCATAAGTATTTAAAAACGAATCAAAAGTCGGACTTTTCAATTGATATATCGGGTCATCTATAAAAACATACTCATCAAATGGAATGATTGGGGACAAAAATATTTTATCGCGTTGAAATGTGATAGAAGGTTTTCGAAGAAGCGTCCTGTGGTTATAAGGTTTTTCATTTTTCTCAAATTCAGTGGAAAAAAACTCCAAAACCGGATACGCACCCTGGATGAGTTTAGCTTTTTCAAGATGGCTGATTTTTTTGTTAAAAAGAAATGTAAAATTAAGTTCCAATATTTTGTCATTTGAAAGCTTAGTCACCAGATTTTTTATGTAATACAACTCAGCTGTTGTATAATCTGATCCGATATTTAACGCCAAATTTACCAAAACACGATTTCCATAATTTATTTTGATTTCAGCGATACTTTCAGAGATTTCGTCAATATAGTCAGCATCACCAATCCGCGACTCAATTAAATTTAAGTGAAGCTCTAGTTTTCGAGCTCCAACATAGTCAAATATTGTTTCAAATGAGTTTTTTTTAAACCCGCTTCTCATTGTTGAAGCTAACCCAACAAAGTTAAACAATGATACCGTTTCTTTGAATTTAGAATCTTTCATTATATCAAAATTGAAATCATTTTCAAACACGTCCGTAGGCAATAGGTAAATCGTTTCCAATGCGTACCCGTTGTCTCGAAACTCTCGACCTAATTGTGCCGATTTCGAAAAATCATAAAAATCATTATTTGATTTTTGATAGTAGCAATTTTTGCAGCCAGCAGCACAGGAATTAAACGAAAAAGCTCTGAATTCAACTACCTTATATGGATCACCATATTTAGTATAAAGGCCCAGCTCAGGCATATTCATTCTTGCCCCATAAATCCGTTCATAATTTCTTTGTAAAGAGCTGGGTTATTTTGATTCTTTAGATTGATCATCAAGCTTTTAGGAGCTGCGCAAACATCGTCCTGCCAGCCCAACTGATGGCAATCGCCATTGCACAGGTCATAAACTGGGCATGTATTACAAACATCATTTCTGACCGCTTCATTTTGAATATTGCACATTCGATTCGGACTATAGAGAATTTTTTCAATTGGATCGTCGATGGTTCCATAAAATTTATGAGTCGCTTCGTTCGGGCAGCCGCCAACTGTGCCATCCCCATTCACGGTAAATATTTTTTGTTCACACTGTCTCGAGCGACAACCGGAGTGAGTATTATAGACCAACGAAGTAAATAAAGAGTCTAAAAACATATTGTCTATGTATTCCCAGGTCCGATGCTTTTGAGTCTGGTCCCACATTTTCATTAACCAAGAATCGATAGATTTATTTGAGGGAAATATTTCAGAATTGATACTGGCGTTTCCCGCATTAGTAATTCTTTCAAAATTTATATGTTTAATTCCAAGCGCCGCACATTCATTAATAATATCTATTGGTTCCAATTCATCGATGAGTCTCTTATTTAAGCTCACCATCACCGTCATTTTATGACCAAGACCCGCCAAGGTTTTCACGTTTTCTTGCCAAATTTGCTTTTGCATTGGCGATTTCCAGCGAATGCCATGATCCCAAGACGTGCCAATGACACCATTGCAGATTTCATTGAAGACCCGCATTTTATCGTCGGTTAGCTTGTAAGTCAAATTTGTTTGGACAGTCCACCACAAGTTCGGCCACAAAGGTCTAATGCCTTCGTAGGCTTCAAATATTAAATCCGTAGGACACAGCATGGGTTCGCCTCCATGAAGTGCAAAATGCCCGGAATCATATTCAGGATTGCGGGTTTTAAGTCGTTTGAAAAAATCGATTGTCTTGGGTACGTTTAGCCAACCCTTTTTTCCATTGCTGCCGTTGGTAAAACAATGATCACAATTGAGCTGGCATGAATCTGTAGTTTTTAGATATACAATTAGGTCTTTACCCATTTATTCCCCGATCCGCATAGAATATGTGAGGTCTGCCCCTAAGCAACTGATTTCAATATTAAATGCGATGCAAGGCAAGCTCTGACAGCTTAGAATAGGATTTATTTCTTTCAAGGTGGTAAATCATTGAAATCAAGGTTTGATTAATTTTATCTCGCTGGCGACCGCCTGAATAAACACACCCGAAACTGCGATTTACGTCCCTACGCAATAGCTCTTCGTATCGATGGTCATAAATCAAATCTATCAATTCCGCCATATCCTCGCCGTTGACCTGCCATAAACTATAAAATCGATCGTATAGAAACTTAAAAATCCTTCGATCGTAATTTAACTCAACATACGAAAAATTATCCGCAGCAAAATTGCGATCGGCCACCCAAGCTAAATATGGATTAGCTAATGCCTGTGGAAAAATCATAGTAGGGTCATCTATTTGAATTTTAAAATCATCTGGTAACAATCGATTTATATCCAAGATGCCATTTAGAATATCGCCCTTTAGAATTTCTAATTCTGCTATCCAATTTGTCCAGGTAAAGTGTTTAACTTTTTCTAAAACACTCATTTTAACTGCCGAATGTGGATTGACAAAAAAATCTGCTAGTTGATATTCAAAACTATAATTCTCTTTAGCCATCAATTTTAAAAATTCACTTTTTTCGATTTTACCGTACAAGATTGAGAACTCATTTAAGCTCAACGGAGCCAGCTTTTGATAGGCGTTTTTGCAGGCCAGGCTTTCGACATTTGTTGGCAGGTAAGATCTAAACCGGCAGTCTTCAATGTAAATTTGATGCATTGAATACAGGCTTTGCAATGTTGAGTTTGGCAATATACTTTTCCAATATTCAATTTGAATCTCGTATAAAATATCTACTGGCACATAGACGACAAGCTTGCTCGAAGTCGACTTAAAATTGGAAATTACCTCCCAAAATTCTTTGTCGGCCGATGAACTTACTTTACCGATAAAATCTTGAGTATTTTTGTGATACGATACGATTTTTGATCTCAAATCACCATCGGATCTTGGGGGCTTGTTTGGTCCGATGTATATAGAATCGCACCCATGAGACCCCACCGCTAAATCGATATCAAGATAAACGCTTTTAAAAAGGTGAAACAATTAAATCCGCCTTCAAACTATCGACACCTTAATATCTGTAGCCAATGAATATCTTTCTCCGCGGAATGGCCTTGCTCGATGCCATACATCAGGCGGCATTAACAATAAGCTAAAATGCTTTGGAACCCAAACATGGGAAGGCGCTGATTCTGGATCTTGATACAATTCAAATGGCCCATTTTCAGATCCAATGCTGGCGTCTAAAAAAACATAAAATATCGTAATTAAATCGCCGACATCATCTTCCCTAATAAAGGGAGGCGTATGAGTGTGAATCCGAACATGTTGTTTGGTTTCGGGCGTTGTTAACCAAGCATCTTTTTCCAAACTATAATTGTGTGGCTTGCCTTTATATTTTGGGTGCTCCTCCTGAAGATATTGAAGGCAGTAACTATCAAAAATAGCAGCCATCAAATTGACTTCTTTTGATTCGACTTCCCACACATTCATTCGATCTACTTCATAATCATCACCCAAAGTGAAACGATTTCCCTCTTTTAAAAGCACATTGTTGCAAAAAGGCTCTAAGATTTCTTTGTATTCCGATAAATCGTAAGCAACTACAGGAAATCCTGAAAATCGTTTCAACAGCACTAGGTTACCTCATCATAAAGAATTTTCTTAACTTCAAGATCCTGTGGATACAAATATCTTTTTAATCTAATTGGACGAAGTGATACTGAATCAAAAGATAAACCAAAAACCTTTGTAGCTTTTTCTGATATACAAACTAAATCTAGATCCTTGACCCATAGACTTGGCATATTGAAAAATAAAGAAACTTCATTAAGGCTTGAATGAGAAAAATAGACGTCCCTTACTTGTGAATCCGTTCGAATTCCGATTCCAAATGAAGTAACAATTTCACTTCCGACCGGCAGAGCTGGAATCCAATATTTCTCGATATCAAGATCATAAAATTTATACGTTGTTTCCAGTGTGCCAACATTAAAATTAACACAATAATCATCGTGGGCGTCAAAAACATCAATCTCATGATCAAGGGCGCGCTCACTGCCGCCGCTATATACAGCCATAAACTTGTCATTTTTATAATTAATACCGTCGGCCAGTTGAAAACTAAATTGCTGCAATTTTGAAAGATCCACGCCTTCACCAAAAATTCTACCAATAGCATCTACAAAACGAATCACCAGCTCACTAGAAATTTTCTTTGCATCAAATAAATTTTCTTCAACAGTGCCGTTCCAATAAGTAATTTCCTCTGCTCGATTGTCGATTTTTAAATTCAATTCTTTAAAATAATTCAAAGACTCATTCATTCTTTTCAATCCTACAGTCAATAAAATCTAAGGCTTCACTTGATCTATAACAGCTTCGCCGGTTTCAACCACAGTTGAAACTTCAAAGCCAGTAACTCGTTTACTCGACACAGGCTGCTCAGAAGCCATTTTCGGCAAAGTTACTACGACATTTCCAACCTTTGTTATCAGACGTATCGAGCCATCAGATGGAATGGCTGAATAGTTCAGATCAATATTTCCTTTTCCTACACTTATTTGCCCTTGAGTCTGCGTTTGAGCAAGTGAGACATCTCCTTTTTCAATATTCGCCAACAACTTACCGGGAAAATTGGTTCCATGCACTCGACCGGAATCCAAATCTATTATAAATATATCGTTTATACCTCCAAGCTCTATGTCTCCGGTGTTCAGCTTGATGGTTACACTTAATTTTTCTGGAATCTCAATTTCAAAGTCAGAGGCACAGCGATGTTTCCTTGCCTCTTCGGCTACGATTGTAATTTGCCCACCGCTTTGAATTGGCCGGAGATTGCAAACCACACTTGAAGAACTTAACTGCTTAATTTTAATTGTGACTGTTTTATTCAAACTAGGTACAAATCGATAATTTCCAGAATAGGCGTTAATATCCAAATCAGTTACCGGTTCGCTTCCAAAATTGACTGAAAGGCTTTTATCTTGAAAATAGCTTTTCGATTGCACGTCGCCTTCATTTCCAAAGGCACAGACACTCAAAAATATTAGGAACAAAATATTCAAAGATTTCATCGCTTCCATCTTCCCATTGATACTTTTAGTTTTCAACAGGCAAAAAAATTGAAATACAGTTCCCACCCGACACTTCTACCCGAGCAAAGGCCAAATTCTTGGCTATTTGATTCGGGTGGTCAAGCCTGACCTTATCTTTCGCAATAAATCTAAGTACACTTAAAAGAATATATTTGGATTTGCTAGGGATATGAAGTGAAAATAGATTTAAAAAATACGTTGCTGTTTTTTGGCTTGCTACTTTTCACCGTTGCTTTAATTGCTAAATTTTTGCCTACAAAGAAATTTGAAAAAAAATCCTTAGCCATTTCAGCATTGGGACTCACGATTCTTGAATCAGATATGCCAGATAGTGAAAAACTGAAAGATTTTTTAAATGCAAAAAAATTTAATATTTCTCGCATCTTTTTTCGCGTCGATTCTTCGCTGAAATTTGACTGCACTAGTAAATTGGGATGTAAAGCTCAAGAGGGCAAGAGGACTCAATTAGTTGGGATGAAACACATTCTTGACCAGATTTCTGAATTTCAAATTCCGATTTCTCTTGTCTATAGCATTCCAATTTCAAATTTTACCGACTCTCCATTTGGCGAAACTGGCCGCCATCTACCCCAAATAAATAGATCAAAATTTATTTTTTTAAATCCTGCATTTCAAAAACTTTTTGAAAGGGATTTGAAAATTCTCCTACCGCTACATCCTTTTAATTCTTTAGTTTTTGGAATCGATTTGGGATCTTATTTTCTAAGTACTTCAAGTCCAAGCGAAATTGAAAGTTTTTGGAATTTGATATTCAAAATAAAGGCTCACTATCCAACTCTTCCTATTTCGACAGCTTTCAATTTTGAACACCTCAGAAGCTACAATTTTTGGGGAACATTGGGATACGATAATATTAAAAAACTAGATTTTTTTGCATTTACTTCCTATCCCATATTTACGAATTCTAAGCTGAGGCAGTCAGTTGATCCCAATTTAGTTAGCTTCTGGCCCCCGAAAGGCGATCTTTCATCTGAATACTATCAAGATATTTCTATCAATCTGTCCCCACTCAAAGAAATTTTTCTGGTTGATTATAGAATGGTTCTTGATTCGGAAAATGGACGCAATCAAACTGAATTTTTAAAATCACTTTTACAAAGTGAAAACTTCAAAAATGTTTCATTTCCTTATATAACTCAAGATTGGATTCACAAAAACAATTTTCCAGAACTAAGAAAATTGCAGGCACTATGGGATGGTAGTTTTTCTTTGACAACAACGGGACTGCTTTTCGCCAAATGACTAAAACGTGGATTTTTTTAGTAAGGCATCAACGTAATCCACTTCTGACCCAATCACCTTCCTAAGTTCCGCATATTGAATGTCAAAAAGTCGTCTCTGGGTAGCCACCACTTTAGGCGTCCAACGATTTAAACGTAACCCCCTATTTTCAAACAGGGCTATTCCTAAATTCTTTCCTACAATTGAGTCAACTCGTTCTCGTACAGCCATTTTTTTCAATTCTTTTACAAAAATTTTTCTATCAATTTCGTTCAATTGTTCAAGTGCTTGCTTAGAAACAAAGAGAACCCGAGTGGTAACTCTATGGTTTGTAAGATTAATATATAGGCCTTTAATGGGTTCAGACGCAACCACATCGGAAAGCCCCGCGGCAAGCAATTCACCATAGCCACCTTCCTGAACAGGGTGATCAATAACTTCTTGATATTTAATGCCAAGAGGTTTCAAAAATTCATCTCCCAAGCTAAATGCTTTCGATAGGAAAACCTTTTTGCCTACTAACTCCGCTAGTGAATTTATTGGCTGAGGACTGTACATAAATATAAATCCTCCGGAAAAAGCATAGTCAATTGGAAGGGCGACTGATGTTTCAAGTTTGCTCAACAGTGCCTGACCATTCCTGCTTACAATATATTTTTCGACTTGGTCATCATTTACAAACAGAAAAGGAACTTCCCAAATTTTCAACTTTGGCTCTGTTTTTACAAAATTTCCGGCTAACGATTGAAAAATTTGATATTCATTTGTTTTGAAATACTCTTCTGGACTTTTCTCGTTTGTGACATCTTTGTATGTCTTGATATTTATTTTAACTTTTCCACCCAATTTAGATTCGATATTTTTTTTGAAAATCTCAGCTTCTTTAGAAAAATAATAAAGTTCATTGTCAATGCCCCAGTTAAAAACTACTTCACTATGCCCTATTATTGAAAATAGAATCAAACCCGTGCTTAAGATAGATTTTCTCATTTAACCCTCTTTTACTATTTAGAAAGACCGATAGATGCAGATTTCCGATGCCATCTTTTTTGGTAGCTACCTAGTTTTTCAATAAATCCGATTTCATTTTTGAACTTTTGCCGATATTCAGGATTTGCTTTTTCAAATTTTTCTTTTTCAAAAAGAAACTGACTTTTCGTCCAGATATTCACGTTTCCGCCGCGGTTTCGCACCGAGGCCAGTCCAATTTTTGCCCCATAAGCCGAGGACTTTCGTTCCTTAACCATCATTTTCAACATTAATTTTTCAAAAGCTTTTTGATCGTCAGGCTTCATTTCTGAGATCGATTTTTTGGATACGCAAATTAGCCTTGTTATAAATCGATGGGACGTCATGTTTAACCATAAAGTATTAAAGTCTTTGCGGCTAACGATAGCATCCACAAATGCCGCAAGTTCTTCGCCAGCCGGTTGTTTTTTTTCTCCATCTTCTTTAACTCCAATGATTCCGAGTCGAGATAGAAAATCCTTATTAAATCCAAAATCTTCGTTTATTGAAATAGTTTGGCCTTTAAGGTCCTCAAAGGAATCGATTTTTTTTGGAGAGTAAATAAACATGGGTCCTCCCGAAAAAGAGTAGTCAAGATAGTCAATATCTTGACTACTCAGCCTAGCTAAAACCCCACGCGCTTTTTTGCTAACTATGTATTTTTCTGCATGATCAAAACTTTCAAAAAGAAAGGGCACTTCCCAGATTTTTATTTCTGGCAAAGTCGTCGCAAAGTTTCCGATTATATCTTGGGTGATTTGATATTCTCCTGAAAGAATAAATTCTGAAGCTGATTTTATTACGACATTTGGATCAAAAAGTTTTATTTCTATCTTCACTCTTTCTTGGGTTTCTTTTTCAACAATCTTTTTAAATTCCTTCGCCACTTTAATATGATAATAAAGGTCCTTCGCAATACCCCAGACTAATTTTGTTTCGCTTTTAGAGTTAGAGGAAACTAACAAAATGAGTATTAAAAAAATAGTTTGACACAGTCTATTCATAGTTCTTTTAGGCTACGGACTTCTAATTTTCATGTCAATTCATTCCCCGACTAAAGACTTCACCAAACCCTAAATTTGACATGGGAAAATCAAGACCCTAAGCTTGAAAGGAACGATGAAACGAAGTTTGATTTTTCTTTTTACCTATTTGACTCTTGGATTGGCGGCTCACTTTTATCAGAGTGAATTCATGCAGGACCTAGCTAAAAACATACATTTTTACCTTTTTTTCGTAAACGTTATTTCTTTTATTTCCCGGTTCTATTCGATTGCAAAATCTCTAACTAGGTTGAAATCGCGCTCTGTTTTTAATTTTTTTTCGAGACGCCTTAATTGGTATTATTCAATAGTGACTATACTTTGCCTACTTCTTTTCGACGGAGTCTTTTCTTTAGAAAATATCTTGGTCCAAAATCAAAATTCAGAAATTAATTATTGGCTATTATTTACTATGGCCGTTTTTAGTGGATTTAGCTCCTTTCTATTTTCCATTTTTTTGATTAATATTGTTGTAAATCTGTCTCTTGTTTCTTCCTACGTAGGATTTTATCCTGATATTAACATTGTATTTGGGGTACTAGGTGTTTCTATATATTTGCTTTCGACACGAATTTCACTTGGACCTTCCCTAGTTCGGGCTTCCCTTTCAGTCAAAAAGAGAATTCTTTTTGCGGCCAATTTTATTGTATCTTTATATTATTTTTTGCCTGGTTTAGGTAAAATTTTGATTTCTCCTAACGGGTACGAGTGGTTTGCTACCAATGATTTTGCCTCGATTATCGCGTCGTCATGTAATTTCGGTTGGGATTTATCATGCGACTTGTTGCCGTTTTGGCTATCTTTAAAGCCGTTTTATCCCGTCATTAATTTCCTGGTACTCACCATGGAATTGGCATCCATTGTTTTTCTGGCGGGCCGATCAATTGTTTATATTTGCATTATAAGGGTTGTATTTCATTTAATGGCGATTTTATCTGGTGGAGATCTGTTTGCAGGATTCATTATTGTAAATATAGGCGTTGCTATCCTCAATTGGAAATTTTCAATTTTATATTGGTGTAAACTTCGCTTGAGAAACATTGTTGGACTAACAGCCGCAGCTTTAGTTTTTATTGCAGTTAATTTTTCTACGCCTCTGTATTGGTTCGACATAGCCGTAAACAACCGATATGAAATTTATGTGACCGCCTTTGATAAAATCCGGTATCCGATAAACTATAAATTCTGGGGCCAGTTTTCTTCTTTTTTTCTCTACGATGTTTTTCCTAGCCTGCAACCCCAAGGCGCGCGAGTACTACAATACGGCGTTGGAGAGACCACTTCTTATGCGACCGCATCTGCAATTAAAAAATTGAAGTCCGTTGAACAGTTTCAAAATCAAAAGAATGAGCTTTTTGATTCCGTTAAATCTGACCCAATTGCCAAAAATAGCTTGCAAAGCCTTATAAGAAATATTTTGTTTCTCAAATGCAAAAATGGGCTTTCAGAGATTTGGCGTGTTCCTCAACTATTTCCACACTATTTAATTTCGTCGAAAACAAAAGACAGCAAAGATAAAAGTGACGTCGCCGCCAAGCTGTGTCGAAATGGCCAAATAAGCGGGTTTGGAGTTAGATTTATCGAATCAATCAATTTAAATGGCTCAAACTTTACAACTTACGAAAAAAATCTCTATGAAGAAACTTTTAAATAGGTAACTTAAATAGAGTTGAATTGTGGAATCAAAGGTAGGACGATGTTGGATATGAAAATAAAAATCGTGTTAGTTCTTTTTTTTGCGTTACTTGCGGCCAAGGCCTCCGATGACATAGAAAAAAAAGATCTAACGTGGTTAGCAGTCGATGGAACAAATGCAGACGTTACAATTACTAACTCAAACGGCAAGAGCTCTATCATTACAATTGACAAATCTAAAGCAAAGCCCGACTGCAAATTTTCACTATTAGATGAGGGATCCGAGTTTGGGGTCGATATAAATCAACCTGAAGAAAGAAATATAACAGATTGTATTTATTCGATTAATTTACAAGTCCCAAAAGACGGATACCCTTCAATCGTTTTAAAAGCTGGGACCGTCAAATCAAAAGCCATTTTAAAGCAAATGCGAATCGCTTTAGATAAAGGGGACATTGAATCTATTGGGGACGTGAATGATTTAGAACTATCAGGTAAAGAGATTTCATCAAATGTGACTGGTAGTTTCAAAGTCTTAAATGTTACGTCTACTAAAGGAAAATTATTAGTTAATTTTACGGGATTTTCTTCGTCAGGCAGCAAGGTGATCCTGGCAGGACAAGAATCCGACATTGATTTAGTATTCCCTAAGGGCACGCGGTTAGAAAGCTTGTACAACACTCATACAAGTTCAATGCAGGTAAAAGCCTCGGGTTTGGATTTATCTGTCAAAACATCAGGTCGAAAGTCCGTTAAGACAACAAATTAAAAATTTTCAATTTCTAAATTTTTTGAAGGTTTTTTCAATGTTACTTTTTTGTAGGCAAATTCCTGATATAGATCGGCGACTAATTTTTCAGGATATTGACTATATTTAATCCCTTGAAGATAGCTTTTCATCAATTCTAGTTCATCATAAATTTGGGTCTCTTTGGGAACTAATCTTGCAATCTCTTGAGTAAATTCTAAATAAAAATTAGCTATAAAAAGCGGTGAGATAAGTTGAAGAATTAAGTCTTTGCCCTCATAAGGAAAAGAGGCAATACCGGAAAAACCATTTATCGCTCGATGTATGTTTGCTATCAACAGATCAAAAGACTTTTTTGCTTGGCCATTTAAGTTATTTAGGGCCGTCCAGCAGAGCTTATAAAACTGACTGGCCGGGATGCCTTTATTTTCGCATACTTTTCTCAGTGATGAAGTAATTTCACAGCATTCAAGTCCCCCTGCGAATTTATCCATAAAATACATTTGTACCCATTCATTCCTGCTGTAGCTCGAAGTCTCTACCACTATATCAAACACTCCTTGGTACTTTTCATCATGTAAGATAGAATACTCTGTTCGCACATTTTGGCGAATCGCACGCAGATAGGGATACTTCACTTGAGCAGTTTTAATTTTGTATTTTTCAATGTATTCAGGCTTAGATGCTGGCGACCGACTTAATAAAAGCCAGACAAACCGCTCTGTCAGCCACCCATCAGAGGCTGCTA
>JAYTTH010000177.1:0-7341 GCA_043745515.1 Pseudobdellovibrionaceae bacterium
CGAAACTAAGAGTATGGTCTTTGCCTGAACTTGCATAGCCCAGCATAAATGGCTTTGCCGGATACGGCGCGACTGGTATTTCACCTGGTGGAAGCGGAATACCGTGCATAGGATTAATTACTACAGGTGGATTTACCGGAGGTTGTTCTGGCGGTTCTGGTATTGGTTTGGCATTTTTATGGTTGATAGGCATATCGACAAAAATTTTAATTAATTTTTTGGGTAAATTCCCAACCGCCGGATTAGCAGAAAAGGAATCTTGAATCTCTTTTTTTTCTGCTACCTGACTGTAGAAATCGGTGGTGTCATAAAAGTGAGCATTCCGTGCCCTAAAAACACGGGCTTCTTCCGAAGTCAGAAACTTAGATTCAGCAGAAACCTCAACATCACGATAGTGATGAAAATAAATCAGATTTCCTGAATAAAAAATTTCCCACTCGACAATTTGTTTACCATTGTCAAAATTACTGAAATATTTTTTAAATAGACTAACCCCTTTAGATTGAGCGTTGGGCTTAAACCAACCCCCAATTGAATAGTTGATCGAGTCCACTTGAAGTCTGTCGTATTTTTTATCTTTGTTTACGCCTACCAAAGATGTCGTATAGTAAACAGCTTGTTGAGTTTCGGATTTTTTTATTTCATTTACTAAACGACTAGCGTGCAATTGAGTAAAAGGATTCAATTCTGACGAGCCTATCCCTAAACGGGTGGATCCTGCCACTGCTTTTTTTCTCATGTAGTCATCAAAAGTTTGATACCAATTATATCCACTATCAGTTAACAGTTCGTCAATAACCTCTGTTTCATCGGATACTATGGCGCCCATATTAAATTTGGCAAAAACTTGATTGGCGCACATTTTCGCGGATACGCCCACCGCGCGATTTTTAACTTTGTGATTACCGGGGCCAAGAAAGCGGCTTGTAACTGAATCTTCAATATTTAGATTGCCGTCCTGATTGTTTATAGAATTCAGTGGCCAGAGGCGAACCAAGTTGTGTTTTTTGATTAATTCAGAATGGGAAATCGAATTTGGAGTCAAAATTTTTTGTAAATCTGTTCGTTGCGCCAATGAAGAGAACGGCAATAAAAACGGTAGGGTGCCTAAAAACATAGTCCAGTTTAGTCTAAAAGTTGTTTCCATATGAAGGAACTACAGTTCAAGAGGCCTGCCAGGCTATTCGAAAGGTTTCTTCCTCCCTTTAAAACAAGTGTCTTAAAATTAGTCAGTGGCCCTATTTTTGCTATTTTTTTGCTATAGAGCAGCGAAAAAATAACATTTTAACAATGTTCTAATATTATTCTTTCAATCCAAATAGACTTTAATAGTCATCACAAATTCGGGTTAAAGTCATGTCTGGAGATGAAACTAAAGGGCAAAAATTTACGTTGCCTGTTCCATAGGTCGAAGCATTCCAGGCAGACATTCCGCTCATGGGTTGTGCAGCAATTCGTTGGCCCCAAATCAATTTTGGAAGTTTGCTACTGGGATTTACCGCAACTACATACTGTCCAATTCCGGCGCCGTATCCAATTGATCCTGCAACGAGGATTGAAAATTTTCCTCCTGTTTGAGATGACGACATATGCCCATTAATTTTAAATCCTGAGCTTAAATTCAAAAGGGAAGCAACGTTAATTGGTTTTTTAGCCGTAGTTCCATCTGCAAAATTGAAGGAATAAATATTGGCATCCTGAAGCAAAACTAAATATACAATTTTGGCGACATCATCGATTGTTGGGGAAACCACGAGTTGGCCTGGCAATAGTGCATTCCAAAGTACTTGAAGGGATGTCGTCTGTTCTAAAATTCCTAGCAAATGATTGAGTCCGTCACCGTTAATTCCAGGAGAATGCAAAAGTATAAGATTGCTGGATAGTCCTGTTTGCGTCGGCTTTAAAATAACGGCGCTTGCGCCTGTTGGACCGTCGAATTTAAACTGACTTCCGATTTCAAGACGAGTTGAACTGGGGTCTAAGTGTATCGAAAAAAGATAACCTTGGCTTACAGAATTTTTTCCGACACTGTAAATCGTGTTTAAGGATCCGGTTGAGGGGGAAACGAGTTTGATCGCTTCGCCCGTTTTCATATCCAATATTTTTTTTGAATCTAAGATTTGTCCAAGGTTCAAGTCGATCAAAGTCAATGTGCCGTCCGTTTGGGATACAACTCCCAAACCATCATTGATCAGAGTGAGACCCATATTGTTTGCCGTGCTGGGCAAAGGTGAAATGCTGTAAATCAGTTTTCCATTTATGTCGTACTTGTTTAAATAAATATTATCACCTGCGACAATACTGCCATCTGGTAAAAAAGAAGGAACTTCACCGGCAAATATTCCAGACCAGGCCAGATCAACTCCGCCAGACTGCGAACTGCCCCAAATAGCATTCAGAGTTTTAGCATCAATCAATTTCAAGGTTCCTTTTTTAGCATCGGTAAAATTGTCTTTTGAAAACAAACAGGCCACCACTTGGCCATTTCCAGAACATCCTTGGGCTTTGATACTTCCATAGCTATTATTAGATAAAAAACCAGTCACCATTGGTACTAGAGCTTGAGTCATTACGGTTGTCGCTTCCGAGTTGCAATGAAACACGGGGCAACCAATAGTATTCTGAATTTACTGGGAAAGTATTATTTCAAAATTAGACGAATCCATGTCAGGCACAAACCCGAGCGATTTGCATTTTCATACTTTTTTTTAAATCAAACTGGCCAATTATCGTTGCGAATAGCCTAGGCCAAATCCATAGGGAAATAACGGCGCATAACCGGGATCACCAACATTTGTTGAGATTTGATCCATGCTTTTTGGCCATGTGACTGGTAGTTTCCCGGTAGGCTTGTAGTCCCCGAAAATCACATCGGCTACTCCATCGCCTTCACTTCCAGGTAACCAAGCAGCAAGGACCGCCTGACTTTGTTTAAGCGTCTGGTCTAAAATGAGTGGTCGTCCAGAAACGACAACTAAAACAACTGGAATTCCCAGTTTTTGAATAGTTTGAACGGCTTGTGAATCGTTAGAATTTAAACGCAGGTCCGATTTGTCCCCGAACATTTCAGCATAAGGGGTTTCACCCACCACAACCACACCAACATCAGCGCCTTGAGCCCCTCGTCCATCTGCACTGAAAGTAACTTGAGTTCCTCTGCCAGCCACAGCTTTGGTTACGCCTTGTAAAATACTTGTCGCCCCCGGTATTGCTTGACCGCTTTTGCCTTGCCAGCCGACTGTCCAACCGCCGCACTGATTTCCAATATCATTGGCAGAGGATCCTGCCATGTGAATGCGTCGAATGGTTTTTGGCAGTGGGAGCAACTGGTTGTCATTTTTTAAAAGTACCATAGATTCGCGGACCGCTTGGCGCGCGACTAGCCTGTGCTCAGGTGAACCGATATTTCTAAGTAGCCAAGGGTTGGCGAGCACCGACCTGCGGCGATCCAATAAGCCCATGGCGATTTTAACTCGAAGGATTCGTGAAACGGCATCATTAATGCGCGCTTCAGGAACTCGCCCACTTTGAACAAGACTTTTAAGAGTTATAAAAAACTGCGGGTATTTATCCGGGACCATCACCATATCCATGCCTGCATTTATCGACTGTTCGACTTGTTGAGTGTAGTCACCAGGCAGTTCATTCAGCGCGCCCCAATCTGAAATTAAAAACCCCCGAAAGCCAAGTTCTACTTTCAAAACGTCAGTCAGAAGATATTTTATTCCAGACATTTTTTTACCATTCCAGCTACTATAGGAGGGCATGATAGTTCCAACGCCCGCGCGGATGGCTTGAATATAACCGGGCAAATGAAGTGCGCGTAAAGTAGCTTCACTGATCTGGGTGTCGCCTCGATCAATCTTGTTTAAAATTCCTGTGCCATATTTGGTGCCGCCATCACCGATAAAATGTTTTGCTGTGGCGAGCACGCTATTGGGTGCAGCCAAATCTTGTCCTTGCAGCCCAAGGACGGCATAAATTCCTGCCATCTGGGAAAGTTCAGCAGTTTCACCGAAGCTCTCGTACGCTCGGCCCCAGCGTTTATCGCGCGTAATGCCAACCATTGGTGAAAAGGCCCAATTTATGCCGGTTGCACGGACTTCTTCAGCGGTGACTTGAGCAGCTCGCAAAATCAAATTTGGATCTCGGGTAGCGCCCATGCCAACGTTATGTGGAAAAATAACGGCACCCAAAACATTGTTGTGCCCGTGAACAGCATCAATTCCATACAACAACGGAATAGCCAAACGCGTTTTCATCGCTCGTGCTTGAACAGCATTGTAAAGATTAGCCCAATCTTGTGGACCATTGCCTGATCTAGGATCAGAATCTCCGCCACTCAGGATTGAGCCTAAATGGTAAGTTTCAATGTCATCAATATTTTTGAGGCTTGAAGAGTCCACTTGAGTCATCTGGCCGATTTTTTCGTCCAAGGTCATGCGAACAACAACACTCTGAACAGCCGCTTCTGGGACCTGAGAAAGCGGCAAAGCGCGAACAGGTTCAGAGAGAACCAGCAAAGTCAAAATTTGTAGTGTCGGGGATACGAAACCAAAACAACGGAAAATTAATATATTTTTCATGTGCAAAAACTAAAGCACTAGCTTTAGAAATTCAAGCGGCATCTCTGATTTTTTAACACTGGTCTCTATCTCGGCGTGCCGCATCGCAAATCGTTGTTTCAGTTGTCTTGTGGGCGCATTTTAGGGTGGTGAAAATGCAATTGTCGATCACACCCGTAGGATACAAAGCTTTCTTTCAAAACAATTTGTCCAATTCGTTGCCACTTGGTCAAATCTTGCGACGAGGGGGTTAGGTCTGAAACGTAAATTTCTTCGGTAATTCCAGTCGGGTAATTTTTAGAAATATTCAATTCGTTTCTAAAATCAGATTCGTCTACACGCGCTTGCCCAGGCGCTGCTTTGATCATAATCCAATGAGGAGTTCGTTCGTCTTGTGGCGTTGCAATCCCATAAATAGAAAGTGGATATAGCGGTCTAAACCCAACACTTCGATCCGCTTTTCCCAGAGCTCCGGCAATTTTTAATCCAAGAAATGGAATGCCTTTTAAAACATCCGCAAAGGCAGGAATTCCAGTTGCAGGTTGGTTAGTCATGGCTGTATCCAAATAATGTTTCGCATCCGTTCCAAACGCACTGTCCACTGCAAAAAAGTTAAGAGTCGAAACGTCTTCGGATTCGTTTAAAGTAGGAAATATTTTTCCGGCAAGGCCAAACGCGCGGGCATGATTGGATACCGTATTGCCGGTGGCGGTTGAGGCGCGACCAACGAAAAGAGCATGGGTATCTTTTTTAAAAACTCCGCTGTAGGGAGTAGATTCTGAAATCATCCATTCACCAGTAAAGCAAATACCGCTTGCGTGAATTAACTTTTGAATGCGCAAAAAAGAATCGTCTGATTTTTCAATTGTTCTTTTTGAATCTAAAGCCAGAAGATTTTTTCCAACTTTAAATACGGATTCAAATGTAATCGGGTAACTGGGTAGTTTGTCAGTTCGATAGATTTCAACCTCGGCTTGGGCGACTTCTTTTTCAGGTGAAGTCATTGGCAACGAGGGATTTTGTGAGCGAATCAAATCCCGCACGTTCAGAAAAGAAGTAGAGTGTGCCGAAAGACTTACCAAAAATAGAATCACTAATACTGCTGAATTCATGGGTTTTTCTCCTCCGTAAACGATTCAGAGGTGAGTATCGTGATTTTTAAGCGCCGTCTAGGGTATTAAAAGTATAGGCATCAAATCCCGAAATCAAATTCTCAATTTGAGGCAATTTTACCAAAAAGCCCTTCGCTTTAAAGGGTTTTTTTCGGGTTTTCTGGCCGACTTTCTGCAATTAATCTGATTGACGGGAACTTTATGAGATCTATTTGAATGGCGCTCGGGCCTGTGTTCAATTTTTTGAACGGGCGGGTGCTCTTTTTTGTTTGAAGGACGCTCGATGAAATTGATAATTTGGACAGCCCTTTTTGCCTTAATCATGCTTGACCCGGCGTATCTAGTTAGAGCCCAAACTTTCGATCCGCAAGAAATGATTCAAGTCGATTTTTTCAAAGATTCTATTCGCCGTGATCTTTTACCCAATGAAACCTCCAGCATGTTACGTTTAGCATACTTTCCAATAAAGAATGAAGCTGGTAGTTATTGCACTGCCTTCAGCATAAAAAACTCGATGGGTCAGTTTTTTGTGGCGACTGCTCGACATTGTGTCAGTTACAAGGCCAAAGAAGCTTGTGATAAAAAACAGTTCACTGTCAGTCCAATCAAAGGTTTTCCTTTTACATTTGCGGCGCAATGTAAAAGATTAGTCGCCGCCAATGTGGAAGATGATTTATTCATTGTTGAAATGGAAATCTTTACGGCCAAAGGTAATCCCCATCCTCAAGCGGAACTTATAAAACTACGACTTAATTCATTTAGTTTGGGCGCCTACGATCCTCCAAATTGGTTCGGCGTTAAAATGATTGGACATCCATCGGATACCATTCGTGGGGGTAGACCCACAGTGTCTGAAAATTGTAAAATCGTTCCGAATTCGCTGCCCAGCACTTGGGATTCATTAAGCGAGACTGAAAAAGTAGAAGCGAACAAAGCAAATGAAAGGGTGACTGCGGCCAAAAAAGCAGAGGACCTGAAATATGCGGAGTCCAAAGCGCAGCAGCAAAACATCGCTCGACCCGCGGTCATAGAGGACATGCGCCAAAAAATAAATATTACTAGTGGAAAATTTAATTGTTCTGTTTATGCTGGCAATAGTGGCGGCCCAATCATTTTACAAAACACAAACGACGTCGTCGGACTTCCTTTTGGATACTTTCCTGATCTGTATAAAGAAATTCCAGAGGGTTATGGACAAGATATTGAATTGACTGCTGGGTTCGTAAAAAGAAATCGAAAAGCACTAGATGAAAATAAAGTTTCTATTTCTGCAAACATTGCTCGGATCGCGCCAAATTTTGAGTATTTAAAACTATTTTCAACTGTCAAAACATACAGCTCAACCAAAGAATCCTGTACACGTGTGAAATTAAGGACGGAAAGGAAACAAGGGATTGTCGTCGTTTCTTTTATTCAATCGTGCGATAGAAAACTCTATGATATTCCATTTCAATGCGAAAACCAGTCTGGAATTCAGTTTTGCATGTTCAAAGAGGACGACGGCAAAGTGTGGTACATTGATTCAGTCAGCGCCACCGAGTTCAGACTGTGGTGTCCAAACTCGGACTATAATCAAACCTACAAAATAGTAAACGATATTTAAATTTTCTTAAAGAGCTTTCATTACAGGCCTGCAACTGATGGATTGCTGAGTAAAATCTCCT
>JAYTTH010000178.1:0-7336 GCA_043745515.1 Pseudobdellovibrionaceae bacterium
TGGCCGCGCTGACTATATGTTAGCTGGTGGGGTTGAAGCCACAGTGTGCCCGTCCGCTATTGGCGGTTTTTCTGCCATGAGAGCTTTGTCTGAAAGAAATGACAATCCTGAAAGTGCCTCACGCCCTTTTGATAAAGATCGTGATGGATTTGTTTTAGGCGAAGGCGGCGCTGTTTTATTTATTGAATCTTTAGAAAGCGCCACAAATCGTGGGGCAAAAATTTTAAGTGAAATCTCTGGCTATGGCGCTACGTCTGACGCCTATCATTTTACAACACCAGCTCCTGAAGGGGATGGTGGCCGACGTGCGATGCTATCTGCAATATTGGATGCTGATTTGAAACCAGAAGATATTCAGCACGTGAATGCGCATGCAACGTCGACTCCGGTTGGTGATGGGTTAGAAACCCTGGCGATGAAGAATTTGTTTAAGGACCATTCAAAAAAACTTTGGGTGTCTGGAACAAAATCTATGACTGGACATTTGCTGGGTGCCGCAGGCGCAATTGAAAGTGCTTTTTGTATTTTAGCTTTGCGCGATCAAATCGTACCTCCAACCATCAACCTTGAAAACCCAAGTCCCGAATGTGATTTAGATTACGTTCCTAATCAGGCACGTGATGGTAAAATCCAGCACGCGTTAAATAATAGCTTTGGTTTTGGCGGAACTAACGGCTCTCTTATTTTTTCCAAGTTAACATAATATGAAAATCTATTTAGGTTCTGATCACGGTGGTTTTGAGCTAAAGCAAGAACTACTAAAAATCTGGAAGTCTTCACCCCATGAGATTTCTGATTTAGGTTGTTATACGTCTGAATCGGTAAACTATCCTGACCTGGCCGCGAGCGTTTGCTTAAGCATAACTCAAGACTTTAAATCCTATCCCAAACTAGCAGCCACTGAAGATGCTTTCACCTATGGCTCACTTGGCATTCTTTTTTGTGGTTCTGGCCAAGGCATGGCAATGAAAGCCAACAAGTACGCCCAAATCCGCGCAGCTTTGTGTTGGAATGACGAAATCAGCCGATTGTCCCGCGAACATAATAACGCAAATATATTATGTTTGCCTGGCCGTTACATTAATTCCGCAATGGCCTTAACTATAGTACAGATATTTCTGACTACTCCTTTTGCAAAAGGTCGTCACGCAGTTCGAGTAGATAAGATATAAAACAAAATAAATCGGGAGGCCTTATGCTTAACTCTTCACTGAAACAAACAGATGAAGCGATTTTCAATTTAATTGGTCAAGAATCCATTCGGCAGCAAGAAGGCCTTGAAATGATTGCGTCTGAAAATTACACCTCCAAAGCAGTGATGGAAGCGCAAGGTTCTATTTTGACAAACAAGTATGCCGAAGGCTATCCAAACAAACGCTACTACGGTGGCTGCCATTTTATAGATGAAATCGAAACACTGGCCATCGAGCGCGCTAAAAAATTATTTAACGCAGCCTACGCCAACGTTCAGCCGCATGCCGGATCGCAAGCGAATATGGCAGTCTATTTAGCGGCATTAAAAGCCGGTGACACTATTTTAGGAATGGATTTATCACACGGAGGCCATCTTACTCACGGAAGTCCGGTTAATTTTTCTGGATTACTATTTAATGCCACTTCCTATAAACTCGACCCGACGACGGGAATTTTGAATTATTCTGAAATCGCTAAATCAGCAAAAGAACATAAACCAAAATTGGTTATTGCGGGGTACAGTGCTTACCCTCGTTTTTTGGATTTTGCTAAATTTAAAGAAATCGCTGACAGCGTTGGCGCCCTACTATTGGTAGACATGGCCCATTTTGCAGGGTTAGTAGCTTCGGGACACCACCCCTCACCTATGCCATTTGCTGATTACGTGACGACAACAACTCATAAAACCTTACGTGGTCCACGTGGCGGCGCGATTTTCACAAACAGTGAAGAAAAAGCGAAATTAATGAACTCGCGAATATTCCCGGGAATCCAAGGCGGTCCACTCGAGCATGTCATTGCGGGCAAAGCGGTTTGCTTTGGTGAAGCCTTGAAACCAGAATTTAAATTGTACATGGAACAAGTCTTAGTTAATGCTAAAACTTTGGCTGAAGAGTTAACTCGTCTAGGATTTAAATTGGTTACCGGTGGAACAGACAATCATTTGCTGCTGCTAGATTTAAGTGAATCAGCAGTCACCGGCAAACAGGCTGAAATTTCGTTGGATCAAGCGGGAATAACTGTAAATAAAAATACAGTGCCAAATGAAAAAAGGTCCCCGTTTGTAACATCAGGAATTCGAATTGGAACACCCGCCTTGACGACGCGCGGAATGAAAGCGCCTGAGATGAAAAAAATAGCTGGCTGGATTTCTAGGGTACTGAATGCTGTCGATGACGAAAAATTAAAAGCGACGGTGCACAGTGAAGTTAAAGAACTATGTAAACAATTTCCGCTGATGTATTAGTTCCTAGTTTGCATTCTTAGTTTTTAAATTGTCTTTCAATTAGATCAACGACATTGGCACTCTCGTGAATCACTCGATCTGATACAACTGGGCTTGCGCCGAACCAACCAAAAATTCTGAAATTGGTCGGCGATTGGCTTGGCATCACCGACTCTATGGTGGCTCTATTGCTCGGTGCTACATACTTAAATGGATTCGGCTTGTTAGCTAGTCCCAATAGAATTCGTCGCGACATCGCTGCGTGACAACTCATGCAGTCTGTATTGGTTCGATCAGTGATACTTGGATTTTCAAAGGCAAAAACAAGATCTTCACGTTTAAAAATCTTGCTTTCTTTTTTATTGGATAGCAAAGCCGGTCTATTTAAATCAATTGTACCCGTATAGAAAAGCTCAGAGATACTCGGACCGTATTCAGCATCTTCGACCGCCGGCCAATGGCTATTGCTAGGCAAAGGACTGACTGAACCGCCGGCTCCAGGTAATTTTGGAATAATTTGTCCAAAGGATTGCTGCTTCATCGTTGGATCTGGCTCGGGCCGATAATTCTTGTTTGCGACCAATCCTTGAAAAAAGACCCAGGGGCCCTCTTCAGAAGCGCCTCCGGTAAAGGTTACTTTTTTAAGAGTGTAATCTTTTAGACTAGTACCTAACAAATCCCGAAGGCCATTTCTAAAAGAGTCACTTTTAAACCCAGGATGTACACGTAAGGCCACGCCTGTAGTTTCGATTCCTGCCAATCTGTTTTGTTCTTTTAGGCCTAGTAATTTGTCCAAAAGTTCCTGAAACGATTTTGATTTTTGTGGGGTTCCAGTGCTGATTTCAAAAATAATATGAAAAGCAAAATCATAGTATTCCCAAACACCATCAAACGAAAAGGGCTGTGCGACCAGCCTGATTTCTTGAACACATTTAGTTAAATCATTCTTGTAAAAGCGAATTCCTGGTGCGCAAGGATCAATTCGCATAGAAACTAAATGCCAATTTTCAATTTTTTTAACTTCAGACGGCAAACCTACTGGTGTGGGTAAAGCCGTTGTTCCAATCTTGCCACCATTTGAAAACGAAATAATTTCCTGAAACAACGATCGAGGAATCACTTTTGAAAGCGATACCAATTTAGCGGCGTCCGTCTTTTGAAGAACCGGAGGCCACAAGTAGGACACATCATTAACATCAATAGCTGCGCCCGCATAGGCCAATCGCGAGAGCGAAAGAAAAGAAAAACCAAGAATTTGAAATAAGAATACAACTAATTTCACGCTACTATCCTGATTAAAATATTCTAATTGCCAGCTACTGATGGCAATTAGAATTACTGTTTGGGTGCTATCAAAAGCGCTTTTCTTAAATTTTCAATTCTTATTGGAGATCCTTTTTGAGAGACTCGCTCGACATCTCCTTTAAAAACTTTTTTCCAAAGAACCTTGCGAGTCAGCCAACCAAAAAGAGTTCCGTTAACTGGAAGTTTAGGGTTATCAGTAACCGTAGAAAGAAAACCAATTAACACTTTACCGTTTACTTTTGATAAACAAACGTCATTTAGAACATGTTTTATCAATCCTGGGGACGATAAATAGTTTACAACTATTCTATAACCGTCACCATCTGGCCTGACTGTCGATGAAAAGCTAAATGGCTGATAGAGTTTTCCAAACGCATTATCTGAAAGTGGTATCACATTATAGATAACAGGATTATTGCTCAGCACCTGGCCTTCGGCTAGGGTTATATCGGCTACGTCGCCTGCTTTTTTGTATTCACTGATATCGTAAAAATTTGCCACAGATTCAATCAGAGACGAATTCGCGCTGAAGGCCCATTGATCAATATGCGATCGAACACCATCCGCATCGGTTCTGTTTCTCATTACGGTAGCACCAGACATTAGGTCTTTCTGTTCTGATGAATTTAGTTTTTTCCAACCACAATCATTGGCCCAAACTATATTTGCACTCATACCTAGAGCGGCTACAAGGACCGACTTTTTAAAACTACCAATCATATACAGTCTCCAATTTTAGTGGCAAAAGATTCTTTTAATAAATAAATGCATTGCCGGTGAATGGTCGACATTAGGTGCAAACGTGGAAAATACAACCGTCCGAAATCTGTACACTAAGCTTTTCATGGTGCAATAAATCTAACTCTTGATTTTAGACAGAACTCTACAACTAAACGAACTCGGCTTATGTCTTGGGTTATTATCTGTTTTTGCACTCTAACTAAGCAAAGTATCAGATTAACAGGTCTTTAGGTGATTTTATGATTTACCGAAATACCAAAGTAGTTATAATGGGAGGATGCAGGTGAAAAAAACAACACTCTTTGCTGTAACAATATTAATATCGGGAATAATTTCTTCGTGTTCAAACGGACCCGTGTCTTCCGGCCGATCTACTGCCAGCACTAATAAACTTTCTAAACCGACTCTTGAGTCCAAGAATACTAGAATATCCGACGAGTTATCTCGATCCCCTCAGTCCCTGGTTCAACGAAAGTATTTCGATTGGCCAATAGATGAAGCACGACTGACTCGAGCTTATAGCGCGGATCCCGTAAAACATCCCAAGAGACGACTTAAAAAAAGATCCCACTGGGGTATCGACCTAGCTTCAGCTAAAGGGACTCCCATCTATGCCAGTCATCACGGCGTCGTAGCCTATACTGGCCGTGAATTTAAAGGCTATGGAAAAATGTTGCTTATAGAGGGTGAAAATGGCTGGGCCACTGTATACGCTCATCTAGATAAAATTTTAGCCAAAGAAGGCCAAAAAGTTCGCCAAGGGGATATGATCGGGCTTATGGGAAAAACAGGTCGAGTGACCGGTGTTCATCTTCATTTTGAAATTAGACAAAATAAAGAAGCTTATGATCCATTGCTGTTTCTACCTAACGGCGAAAAAATTGCGTCTAAATTAGCTGCTAAAAATCATCACACGCCCTAGACTAAATTTTTCCTATAAATATTATGTAATGATTTTTTTAATTTAAATACCATATTGTCTTTTAGTTTATTGAAAATTAAAATTATCCGATAGTTAACCGATGAATAAACTCTTCCATAAATTCAAAAGAAAAAACCAAAAAGGGCAAGGATTGGTTTCCGTTCTTATTGCTGGCGGGGTTGGAGCCATGATTCTTGGCTTTATCGGCGATATGATGATTCAACAAGGCATCGGACAAAAGTTTCTAACACAGAAATTGGAAATGAATGATCTCACGAATAACGTAATCGCTACATTTTCAAAGTCCAATGCCTGCACGTGCCAATTTGCAAACAATGCCGTTACAAATCCCAATTTTGCTAATTTTGCCAATTTAAATTTTAATTCAACTGTGATTGATGGGACTCAAAAAATTTCAGTAAAAAAATTATACTCGGGTTGTTTAGGTGGCCCCAATGCGCCTCTTGTATTGGCTGAAGAAGGCGTTAAAATTTCCAACTCAGGCTTGACCGTCGACAAGGTAGAGCTGGTAAACCTAAGACCAACCGGCGGACCCAATGAGTGGCAAGGTCAATGGCAAATCAGTTTTCTGGTGGGTGGAGGATCCCTGACTAGATCCGTACGACCCATTTCAATTACACAAAAAATAACGGTCAATCCAGGCGCGCCCTATTCTGCCGTTGCAGCCGCCGTGTCTGCATGTAACGGAGTGTCTTCAGGTACGGGAACTAACGATTTCTTAGCTAAATGGAGCTTAACTCAAGGGCTCCTTCAAGATAGTGGAATATTCGAAGACAGCACCACCGGAAATATAGGAATTGGAACTCAGGCTCCTACCGATAAGTTTCAAATCACATCGGGAAATCTGGGTGTCAACGGCGGGTTTCTTATTGCTCGTTTGTATAATAATATTCCTACAGACTGGCGTGGTTTTGCAGCCGCTCATGCAAGGGGAACACAAGCAGCTCCGGCGGCATCACAAGCAAATGACAAACTCGGTGCATTTACTACAAGTGGCCATGATGGAACTAACTGGGTTGGATCTTTTGAAATCGGTGGCGTTCAAACAGGTCTATCGACTGCAACCGGCGCTCCTGGCGATTTATATTTTGCAACTCTAGCCGGCGTTCCGACAGAACGTATGCGAATTACAAAAGATGGAAATCTTGGACTAGGTACAAGCACACCGGCGGCTTTGCTGCATATTGTGAATACAGCCCCAGCCAATACCAAGGCTGCTGTTTTGATTGAAGGTGACTTTGGGTTAGGCGGCGATAACAGTCCAGATGGTCACAATATGGGTGTAAAAATGGCGACAACTGGAATTCCTTTTGCCGTTGTCGGAAACGCAATGTGGCTCTTAAGAGCCAACAGCGACGCTGCCCCTTATAATGGCGTTTCCGGTTCATTAAGTTTCGAACGATGGATTGGGACAGGCGCTACGTCGCCGTTTTTAATTACATCAACAGGAAATGTCGGTATTGGAACGCTAACCACACCGACCAAACTTACGGTCAATGGTGGAATTAAAATTGGTAACGAACCTGCTGGCTGCGCCGCCTCGCTAGAAGGAACACAGCGATACAACTCAGGCAGTAAAATAATGGAATTTTGCAATGGAACCTCTTGGTCCTCGATGGGCGGCAGCGGCTCAATAAATTGGAAAAACCCAACTCAAACCTATACCTATTCTGCATTTAGCAATACTGATTATGGGCTTGGAAGCACCTATAGTCTTTGCTTACTAACAGGAACTGGAACCAACAATGGAGGATGTTACCTCTTTGCCCCATCCCAGTCTGGAAACCCATCCCCTGGCAATTGGCTCCTCTCTTTGGAAGCCTACGGACTCAACTCTAACTGTTACGTATCGTGCTGGAACTGATTAGAAAAAATTTATATTGGCGACCAAAGACACATTGGTTTTATCAAGTCGAATATCTCGCCAA
>JAYTTH010000179.1:0-2011 GCA_043745515.1 Pseudobdellovibrionaceae bacterium
GACCAAAAAAGCAAACAAGTAGCGATAAAATAACAGGTCAAATACTGAAAATCCAAGGAGAGCCCACTTGGTAGCGAGAAATCCGTAACCCCATAGAAATCCAGCAAAAATCAATTCTAGGGCGGCTCGATTTTTAGTCATGAATACTTGGTCCAATAGTAGGAAAGTCAGTAAAAAATCGAGTGATATTTTGGTTGTTCATTGAAGGAATTCTATATCATAATTGAAAAAGATGTCCATGGAGAAAGGTTAATCATGAATTTCAAATATGGTTTAATATTTTTTGTTGCACTGACGATTGTATTTGCTACCTCCTCTATTGTTTTAGCCGAAAAAGAGGCTGCCAAGTCTGAGTACTCGAAATTGACTTATTTTGAACCTGGGGAAGGAATTGTCTTTCCAAATATGGAACTCGAATATTCAATTAACCCTGAAGTTCCCAATCAGCTCAAAGTTGGAAATACTCTTTTTAATCAGGCAACTTTTTTAATCGAACTCAATGGCTTGCATGCCCTAGATCCTGCTTTCAATGCTCAGTTAAAATTGAAAAATGATTGGACGCTAGTTCTGCATTGGCCAAAAAGTTTATTTGCATCACCAGCGATCGAATTTATTTCAGGAACTGGTGAAACCATTTGGCGTAAAGCTTTAAGTGAATCAGATCTTAAAGTTTGGAATAACCGCACAGATGCTTGGAAGAAAAAACTGGGCACCACGGCCAGTAAACCAACCATTATCAATTCTAGTTATGGACTAATTGGAGGGGCTGACGTCAATAAACTTCGCGGACTATTGGCAAAATCTTTCAAATACTGCGTTTTTTCTACATCCAAGAAAGGTTACACTCGGTATTGTTCGCCTTTGATGGCAATTCGAGCAGGCAAAAAATTATATGCCCAGAATGACCTTAAAAATCGAGTATTGATTCAAAACGAAGAAGCTAAGCCCGAAGGCATTGTTAAATCAGATCCCTTGGTGCCGACAGCTTTTTTTGCAGAATTTGGCTTGGGAGGTAGTTACGAATTTAAAACAGAAGTGCCAAAGACCGACTTGGTGGACATTGCTGAGGTGAATGACAAGTTATTGAAAGTGACTGGCTTTGGCGTTAAACCAAACATGCTTTTCCGAGTTATAAACAAAGATGAAACCTCTAAACTGACTCGATTTTTTGGTTTTGAATCGACAATAAAAGACGACCGCGAATTTTGGGAAGTACAAATTCCCGTTTCAGAGCCGTTTATTTATTTTCCAGGAACAAGTGGCGGCGTGTTTCGCCAAGTCGTTGTAGCTTCGGCCGTACCAAAAGCCAAAGCCAGAATTTATGTACATGATTCAACGCCCGCGTCGGTTTATTTAAGCGAAGTTAAAGTCAAAGCGCTACGTCCCGTGGGAACGACCGTAGAATCTGCAGAAAATTCAGTAGATCTTTCAGGAAATCAACCTAGGGAGTTTCTGTGGAATTTCCGTGCTGATAAAAAAGGCGAAATTAATAAAAGTTATTTAAGTGTCACCCAAGACGGAAAAAAATACGCTTCCTTTTTCGAGATATATCGATCTTATCAAAACGAATTATCGGGTCGGTTTACAGGAATCTTGGCTAATTCAGGACAGGTTATTCTTGGTGAAGTTTCCTACAATCGATGGTTTGAAAAACTTTTGGGACAAAATGCAATATCTTTTCAGCGATGGGGTTTGAGTGTTCGTTATTTTAAGTCAGCCAGTCCCTTGTTTGTATCCGATACCCAAAAAGAAAATTTGACAGCTCTGACTGCTGACATGAAATATCGATTTACACCTGGGGTCTGGACTCGTGATGCTTCGATGGGCGTCATGCTTGGCTACCAAGATTTAGTTTTTGGTGAATTCAAAGCTACTATGGGAGGCGCCGGGTGGTTCTGGGCGCGATCAATGCCTCGAGTTTTTGATTCTCTTTTTAATTTTATTCCCTTTATGAGATACCCTAAATGGGTGGACATGGAAGTGATTTATTATTTCACGTCATTAAAATCAA
>JAYTTH010000180.1:0-2010 GCA_043745515.1 Pseudobdellovibrionaceae bacterium
ATTCCTTGTGATTTACCATCCTTGAAAACGAGTTTGGTAAATTGAACACTTAGTCTGTCTTCGCCTGAGCTTCCAGAGCCAACCAACGTCGTACCTTCGGGTGCGATGTCTTCGCCGTTGACCGCCAAGGACTCAGCAAGAACTGCTTTTAGAGGACCATTGGATGCACCTGTTATGAATTTTGCTTTGACCATTGTTCCAGCAGGAATCTTACCTAAGTTCGGTCTTCCAATCACTTGAGGCGCAGTGTAATAAACCACAACTTTAAGTTTTCTATTTCCAGCTGAAGGTTTATTGAATTCTGAATTGCCAGCTGGGATCTGAATTTTTTCAGCCTCCGAAGACCTTGAGCCCATTTGTTCTGTAAAACTAATTGGCCCAGAATTTTCTGTAGGAGTAGGCTTAAAAAACTCAGAAATAATTGAGTAAGCACTGCCAGCCAAAATAAAAAGACCAAACATCCATGCAGTGACTTTAGCATTGATGCTAAGTTTACGGCCTTCTTTGCGATAGAGCAGCTTTTCCAAACCCCAACGTCGTTTATGGCCGTCGTCGCCTACAAGGCTTACTTTAACTTCTTCATCCATCGTTACCGCCTATTTTAAAGGGACCTTAATTTTTACTTCTTCTGGATCTCGAACAAGAATCAAATTGTCGTGGTTTGCCGAGGATGCCATAAGTTGAAAACCACATCTTCTGCCAAATAAATAAACGAATAAATTTGTTCTTGAGTTTGAAGATAAGGCAGTAAGTGCAATATCATTTTTGATATACTCAATCGCAAATTGATTTTTTCCACCCAAAACTACGTTGTCAGGTTTAATTGGAAAATTGATAATTGTGCTGAAGCTTGGTCTTACAAAAACTTCGATCATTTTAGATTCGTCACACTTAACCGTTCGCAGTGAAGTCTTCGCCTCTGAATCGTTAACAAACAGGAGCAGGAAAGCTACTGCTCCTGAATAAATTAAAAAGATCCTCAATATTTTTAAAAACTTAATCTTGTTGAAAATCATTTTGAATCCGTGGGTTTTGACTTGTCTTCGGACTGTTTAGATGAAACCACAAGAAGACCATACGGGTTTGAAAACGATCTCGACTTTGATTCAAGCTTCACTAAAAGTGAAAACTTAAATGCTGACCTTACATCACCAACTGAAATCAACCGATCAGCATCCACTTTAAATCCCTCGGCAGTTTCATTGACCGAGTTGATAACGAATCGTTGCTTCATATTTCTAGACACAAATTCTTTTTGCTCTTGGTCCCTAAGCTTTAATTCGTCCGGCGAAAGAAGCCCATCCGTAGCCATAACTAAAGAATCAAATCTTTGCGACAGGGCTTCCCTTAAAAAGTTTTCGACTTCTTGTTTTGAATGTTCATCCTTTGCTGGCTGAAGTGATCTTGAAAAGCATCCTCTTTCGACAATAATTGAATCTTTAAATGTCATTTTTAGAGCTAACATAGATAAAATAATGGATAATGCTCCAAGGACTATTGTGACTATTTTTAAATTAAAATTCTGCGATACGACTGAGGACCATGCTTCTGTGTACTTCATTCTAAAATTCTCCTAGTTATGCCTTAATTTGCTTTTGCGATTTATTATTCGCGGATTGTTTCTGCATGTTTGTGCTCGGCTTTTTAATTGAACCAGCTTTTGAAAAATAATTTTTCCCATTTGAAATCGTTTTAGAAGCTAAACTTTTCGTAGCACCGACTGTACGGCTTGGGCTGATAGTCATTCCACCTATGGCAAGCGAGCTTAAGTCTTTCCCCATCGTTGATAGGCCGCTTCCTGCAAGAGCGTGAACGACAAATGGAGTTAACAGCAGCGAGCCAGCTAAAATAATATTAAAGCCGATAGCCGTTAGGAAACTCACTTGTGACCCATCTTGATTGATCTGAGTTAAAGCGCTACTCCACAGTAAAGTCGCAATCACAGACCATACAATTTTCCAGCAAGCTACTTCGATAAGCGACCTAAATAGTGCCGACGTCGCCGACGCA
>JAYTTH010000181.1:0-7317 GCA_043745515.1 Pseudobdellovibrionaceae bacterium
GGCCAAATTCAAAAACATGGCTATCCTGAAAAAAAAGAAAAGTCTGAAGTTAAAAAATGAAAAAACTGAAAGTCTGTTTTTTGGGCACACCAGATTTTGCAGCCGCGAGTTTAAAGTTTTTACTTAGTGATTCGTATTTTGAAGTTGTGGGTGTTGTGACCCAGCCCGATCGCCCAGCAGGGCGCAAGCTGCAGCTAACTCCAAGTAGTGTGAAAGTGGTAGCCTTGGCCAATAATTTACCCTTCGTCACCCCGGAAAATCTAAGAAAAGAGCCTGCTCTTTTAGCGCAAATTCAAAATTGGAAAGCCGAACTAGCCATTGTCGTAGCCTTTGGGCAAATTTTAAACGAAGAGTTTCTAAATTCTTTTGAATTTGGGGCTGTAAATATACACGGATCACTGTTGCCTAAATGGCGGGGAGCCGCTCCGATTCAGCGGTCTCTTCAAAATGGTGATAATGAAACCGGAGTGTCGCTGCAGAAAATAGTGAAGCAACTGGATGCTGGCGATGTTATTGGTGTGCGAAAAATCGAAGTAAATCCCGAATGGAATGCAAATTTCATGTATGAAAAATTGGCCCAAATGGGAACAGAACTTTTGAAATTTGATTTGAAAGATTTTATTAAAGGGCATTTGGCGCCAGTCAAACAAGATGAATCCCAAGTTACAATTGCTAAAAAAATTGATAAACTTGAAGCTGAATTGAATTGGAATTTATCTAGTGAACAAGTTCACAATCAAGTACGTGGATTTTCAATGGGACCTGGGACCTATAGTTGGCTCGATGGGAAAAAAATAAAGATTCGTAAGACAAAAGTAAAAAGTATCTCTGAAGTCTCGGGTAAACAGGCGGGGCAGGTCCTGGGCGCTTCCAAAGAGAGCCTTTCTGTACAATGTGGTCAGGGTGTTATTGATTTACTAGAAGTCCAGCCTGAATCGCGAAATCGAATGCCGATAGCCGATTTTTTAAAGAGTAATCCGATTGATAGTAAACAAAGGTTTGGTAAATGAAAAAAATTTCCCCCAGTTTGTTAGCCGCTGACTTTGCTAATCTTGAAAATGAAATTAAGAAAGTGACTTTGGCCGGTGCCGATTTTTTGCATTTAGACATTATGGACGGGCATTTTGTTCCCAATTTGACCTTTGGACCACTGGTTGTAGCTGCTATTAAAAAAGTAGCGACCATTCCTCTAGATGTTCATTTGATGATCGAAGAACCAGAAAAATACGTGGATGATTTTATAGCGGCCGGAAGTGATTATTTAACGATCCACGTAGAATCCACCCGGAATGTTGCCGATTTGTTGAAAAAAATTCGAACTAAAAATGTAAAGAGCGGTCTAACTTTGCGACCTAAAACGGCGCTGGATTCGATCAAAGAATTTCTACCGTTATGTGATTTGGTTTTAGTAATGACTGTCGAGCCGGGCTTTGGCGGGCAAAGTTTTATGATGGACCAAGTGGCAAAAATTGATTGGCTTAAAGACTATCGCGCGAAATCGGGTTTGAAATACTTGATTGAAGTAGATGGTGGCGTCAGCAACAAAACCCGAAGTTTCGTGGAAAATGCTGATGTGCTAGTGGCAGGTACCTATATATTTAAAAATGACTACGCTGACTCTATAAATTCTCTACGGTAAAACGAGCCAATTATAAATAGTCTTTGAATATTGGCGAATTTAAAACTACCTTTTTGGTTTCCAAAAAAGTGCTCTTCAAAGGATCAAATATGCGACTATTGAATGTGATGTTGACTGGTTTTTTGTGCTTAACATCTATTGAAACCAAAGCTGAAGCTAAAGTCGAAGACATCGAAAAAGTTTTGCGTATTGGAATTGGTCAGGAATTCGATTCGTTAAATCCTCTAGCAACCTCGATGCTTTCGGCCATGTATATCTACGATATGATAGATCGCAATTTGGTCAGTTTGGACCATGAAATGAAATGGCATCCACAATTGGCGGAAGAAATTCCGTCTTTCAAAAATAAATTAGCAGAAATAAAAACAATAAATGGAGTTAAAAAACTAGTTTCGATTTGGAACTTGCGGGCCAATACAAAATGGGGCGATGGGGTTGATATAACTTGTGAGGATGCCAAATTTACTTGGAATTTGTCTAAATCCAATTCGGTAACTGTCATCAATCGCGAGGCCTATTCAGATATTGAAACCATCAACTGTGACCCCAAAAAACCAAAGCGATTGGAGTTCATCCATTCAGCCATTAAGTGGGATTTTTATAAACTTTATTTTTTCTATATTTTGCCTAAACATGTTGAAGGGCCAGTATTTACAAAATTTGGATCTGAAAAAGAAGGCTATGATCATAATTCAAACTACGTAAAAAATCCGACCCTGCCGGGATTGTTCAATGGTCCCTATATGATTTCTGAAATCAAACTGGGCAGTCATGTCATCGTAAAGCGCAATCCGTTTTTCTTCGGGAAAAAACCCTATTTTGATAAAATTACGATTCGACTTGTATCAGACACGACCGCTTTGGAAGCTAATTTAATAGCCAAACAGGTGGATATGGTTTCAACGATTGGGTTCAATATGGATCAAGCTTTGAGTTTAGAAAAACGGGTGGCTAAAGAAAATTTGCCTTTTGAAATTAGATACGTGCCGGGGTTTTCCTATGAACATATTGATCTCAATTTGGACAATCCTATTTTAAAAAGCAAAAATGTTCGCAAGGCGCTTTTGTTTTCTATCGATCGCGAAAATATGACCCAAGCCCTTTTTGAAGGCAAACAGGTTGCGACGCCTCACTTTTTATCTCCCCGAGATCCTTGGTACAGTAAGTTACCAAGCAAACTAAAAGTTACCAATGTCTATTCAAAAAAGGAAGCGGAAAAGTTACTAGATGCAGACGGCTGGAAACTAAATCCAGATGGCTTTCGCTACAAAGAGGGTAAAAAACTAAGTTTGGTTTTTTCAACCACGGCTGGAAATCGCCTTAGAGAAACCGTTCAAACGTTTATCGTTGACCAGTGGAAAAAAATTGGAATCGAAGCCATTACAAAAAATCTTATAGCGCGAACATTTTTTTCGGATTTGTTAAATCATAGAAAACTAGAAGGCATGGCCATGTTTACTTGGACATTTCTGCCTGAGTTATCGCTTTCAAAGTTTTACAGTTCTAAAAATATTCCCAGCGAAGCCAATGGCTGGACTGGTCGAAATTATTCCGGCTTTAAAGACGATAAAATGGACGTACTTTTAGAAAAATTGGAAGTCGAAATGAATGAATCCAAACGGCAAACGATGGTGAATCAAGTTGTTGAAATATATAGTAACGCTCATTTCACAGTTCCACTTTATAATCGTGTTGATATTTCTGCTGTACCAAAAAATCTAAAAGGATATTTTGGAACTGGCACCCAGCAGATGGAGACTCTTTCTGTTGAAGACTGGACGTACTAAGCCGCTCGCGCTAAAAGAGTTTCTTCTAAATGGCGACGAAATTCAGGATACAGACTGACAGCATTTTTAAATGCATCTTTGTGTAAAAGATAAATGTCGCAATAGGTTTTAGCTTTTACGGTGGCATTTCTTGGTTTTTCCGATAGCAAAGCCATTTCTCCAAAGAAGGCGCCTTCGCCTAAGGTCACAATCACCGTGTTGTCGCGTGACAAAACGTCGACGCTGCCACTATGAATAAAGTAAAGGCAGTCGCCCGGTTCATCGATTTTAAATATTCGTTCTCCAGGTACGAAGATACGCGGTTCGAGTTGATTCATTAAATCTTCTAACATTTCTTGAGCCGCGCCTTGCAGAAAAGGCACTTTTTCTATGATGGCTTTGTTGATATGAAAAAATAGATCTGATTGAATTTTTGTCGGCAAATCATTAATTAGAGTGCGCTCTTGATACCCTTTTCTCGCTTTCCAAAGGTAGTGATAGTAGGATCTAATATTTAATTTAGTCGCATTGGGTATATTGTGAAGTTTCATAAACGTTTCGACGCGATCTAAATTGTCCATATGATGTTCACGAGCTGCGTCCATACGCGATAATAGGCTGGCGACGTTAGAAAGAACAAAACCAAACACGCCGACGCCTAAAACTTCAGCTCCGCAGGTGAAAAGCATTTGAAAATTAGTTTTTGCTGTGATGTCCCCGTAACCAACGGTCGTAAGTGTTGTGAAAGTCCAATAAATGGCTTTTACATATTCATTAATTCCGTCAGTATCGGGTCCCGCTGAACCGCTGCCCAGCGCAATCCAGGCGCAGGCAATGAGATGCACTAATAAGGGCATCGTAAAAGCTAACGGGGCCAAACGGTAGACGATGGGTTGCAGTCCATCGAAGGCGTCCAATAGGGCTTTGATTTTAAAAACATGACGTGCAGCTACTAAATTGAAGTACAGCAAAATGGGTGTTGTTTGCCCAAGCCATAAAAACTCCACCAAGGCAAAAGGGATTATACAAAGCAAATCGCACCAAAGCCAAAAGGAAACCCAATTGGCTTTAACTTTTGGGTCGAGCTTTTTTTCTCGAAAATAAAGATACGTGTTAATGATTGAAGCAATGCTGATTACACTATCAAAAAATATTTCTAGCGCAAAACCAGGTTGAAATCCAATGAGGCGAATGGGAAACCAAAACCCTACCACCAGGGCTGCCGCAATCGATAAGAGTCGAAGATATTGTTTTAAACCCATCACGATCCTATTCGGTTAAATCAGGCAACTTCTAATCCATCGTTGGACCAGAAAAAATCAACTTTTGACACATACGAGGATCGAAATTAGGCCGTTTTTAAGAAGGGGGAATTAGGTTGAATTTGAACCCGAAGTGAACTATCAAACTAGATCAAAAACGAGGTAAAAATGATCATCGACGGCCGATCTATTACGGTTGAAAGTCTGTTCCAAGCAGCCAACGATCTAAAAACTCGATTTGAATTGGACCCAAAAGCCAGAATCAAAATGCAAGCCTCGCGTGCATACATCGAAGGCAAACTTAAAAACGGTGAAGTTATGTACGGCGTAAACACCGGCTTTGGCGCATTTTCCAGCGTGCGTATTTCAGATTCTGAAATTGAATCCTTACAAAGAAATTTGATTCGATCACATTCTGCAGGAGTGGGCGATTTTTTTTCAAAAATGCATTCGCGCGCGATGATGATTTTGCGAGCCAATGCCTTGGCCACCGGGCACAGTGGTGTTCGCAGTGCTTTGGTAGATAAAATTGTCGAATTTTTAAATAACGATATTATTCCGTGTATTCCGTCTCAAGGGTCTGTCGGCGCGAGTGGAGATTTAGCTCCGTTGTCTCACTTGGCCTTGTCCTTGATTGGTGAAGGGTTGGCTTGGAAAGACGAACAAATCGTTCCGGTAACAGAATTACTTTCTAAGAAAAAAATTAAGCCCCTGGAATTGCAAGCCAAAGAAGGTTTATCCTTAATCAATGGCTGCCAAGTAATGACAGCTATTGGTATGATGACTCTTCATCAAGTTAGTGATCTGTTAAAAATTGCGGACGTCACGGGGGCTTTATCGCTAGAAGCTTTGCGCGGATCGCGAAAAGCGTTTGATCCTTTGATTTCAGCAACACGTCCTCATGTTGGTGAAGCTAAAACAGCTCGAAACTTAAATCGTCTATTAACTGAAACTAGTGGCATTGGCGATAGCCATTTGAATTGCGGTCGCGTGCAAGATGCGTATTCATTGCGCTGTATGCCGGCGGTTCATGGGGCCGTAAAAGACACGTATCAATTTGTAAAACAAATTTTAGAAGTCGAAGCCAATTCGTCGACAGATAATCCCTTGGTTTTTCCTGAGGAAGGAAAAATACTGTCGTGTGGAAATTTTCATGGAATGCCGGTTGCGTTCAGCCAGGATTATATTGGAATAGCGTTATCTAGTTTGGCCTCTATCAGCGAATGCCGTATTGCCAAATTAATTAATCCTGCGATGTCAGATTTGCCTGCCTTTTTGATCAAGGACGGCGGCTTGCAATCAGGTCACATGATAGTCCAAGTTGCGGCCGCATCACTGGTTAGTGAAAACAAAGTTTTGTCCCATCCAGCAAGCGTGGATACGATTCCGACCTCGGCCGACAAAGAAGATCATGTGTCGATGGGAACGATCGCTGCGCGAAAGGGGACTCAGATTTTGCGAAATGCACAGAATGTTTTTGCGATGGAATTGTTATCGTCCACGCAAGGTTTGGATTTGCTAGCGCCATTAAAAGCATCCGAGCCTCTCGAAGCGATCAAAGGATTTGTCCGTGAGCATGTGCCCTACGCTGAACGAGATCGCGTTTTCGCCTATGATATAAAACGATTATTTGATTTAATTCAGTCTCGTGAACTGGTTTCATTTATAGAAAATGAAGTCGGCGAATTAGAAGTTTAAGCGCAAAAAGATACGATTCTAGGAGGATTCTATGAATGCAATAAAAGGTAAACGCGTCGTCAAAGCGCCGATAGGAACTAAACTGCATTGTAAAGGTTGGTTGCAAGAAGCGGCCTATCGAATGATCCAAAATAATTTGGATCCAAGCGTTGCTGAAAAGCCAGATGAACTGATTGTCTATGGCGGAATTGGCAAAGCAGCCCGCAATTGGGACTGTTTTGATAAAATTTTAGACGCGTTAACGACTCTTGAAAATTATGAAACTTTGATCGTGCAATCAGGTAAACCAATTGGCATTGTTCGAACGCACGAAGATGCACCTCGAGTTTTGCTGGCTAATTCTAATTTGGTACCTAATTGGGCAAACTGGGAACATTTTCATGAACTCGATAGAAAAGGCCTGATGATGTATGGCCAAATGACAGCAGGGAGTTGGATTTACATTGGTACACAAGGAATAGTCCAAGGAACTTACGAAACGTTTGTTGAAGCTGGAAATCAACATTTCAACGGGGATCTAGCAGGGCGTGTGATTTTGACAGCAGGCCTTGGTGGCATGGGAGGCGCGCAGCCATTAGCGGGCGTATTTGCTGGGGCTATTGTTCTAGCAGTCGAAGTCGATCCATCGCGAATTCAAAAACGTTTGGAAACTAAATATGTCGACGAAGTCGCCACCGATTTGGATGATGCTTTGGCGCGGGTAAAAAAATATCAAGCAACTAAACAGGCCAAATCCATCGCGCTCTGTGGAAATATGGCTACAGTGATTTATCAACTGTTAGATAAAAAATTTCAGCCGGATATTCTAACCGATCAGACCTCGGCCCATGATCCGTTGATTGGCTATATTCCAGAAGGGTTGTCTTTGCCGGAAGCCGACGCATTGCGATTAAAAGACAAAAAACAATATTTAGAACGAGTCTATCAGTCGATGGCAAAACACGTTCGCGGC
>JAYTTH010000182.1:0-7267 GCA_043745515.1 Pseudobdellovibrionaceae bacterium
CTAAAAAGTGCAAAATTCCCATCGACATCAAGCTGACCACCAAAATAGTTACATCAAAAGATTTGATAGGCGCGCCTGCTACAGTGAAAAGCAATTGGTCTTCGATAAGTGTCGGAAACACTTTTGGATCAGCTCCAAAAACAATCTGCGCAAAATATTGCAAAAATAAACTAACCCCAATCGCAGTAATTAAAACGTTTAATTTTGGAGCTTTACGCAGAGGTCGGTAGGCAAATTTTTCAATGGTTAATCCCAAAACGCTGCAAAGAACCATTGTTGATACCAAAACAATAGCTAACGAACCCAAACCTGGAGATGATTGTAAACTTAAAAGTCGAGCCGAATAATAGGCAAAAAAAGCGCCCATCATATACACTTCAGAATGGGCAAAATTGATCATTTGTAAAATACCGTAAACCATTGTGTAGCCCAGGGCGATTAAAGCATAAATGCTGCCTAGGCTCAGTCCATTAATCAGATGCTGGAGAAGTTCTTCCATAAAAAGATCATGTCTTAGGGATTAATTGTTGTCACATACTTTCTTTTTTCGTTTTCAACCTGAACAACGACGGCGCTTTTGACTGCATTTCGTTCAGCGTTCATCGAAATTTTCCCGGTGACTCCGGCAAAATCTTTTGTTTTGGCAATTTCATCGCGAATGAGTTTTGGATTCACTTCCGCAGCGCGCTCCATAGCTTCGGCGACAACTTTGGCGGCATCATAACCTAATGCTGCTAGCCCATCAGGAGTTTCATCATTGTAACGTGCTTTAAATTTTTTAATAAACTCAACAACCACAGGATCAGTGGATTCCGTCGTATAATGGTTCGAAAAATAATTTCCGTTAATGGCTTCGCCGCCTATTTCATGCAACTTCGGCGAATCCCAACCATCACCGCCAAGTAAGGTTGCTTTTAATTCAATTTGCTTGGCTTGTTTGGCAATATTTCCAGCATCACTGTAATATCCAGGAATAAAAATGACGTCCGGTTTTTTTGCTTTCATTTCTGATAATTGAGCTTTGAAATCGATATCTTTAGGTTGGTACTGAATGTCTTTGACGATTTCGCCACCCATTTTTTTAAATTCAGTGCTGAATACATCGGCAAGACCTTCGCTATAGGCATCACCGTTTTTTCTAAAAATAGCGGCTTTTTTAACTTTTAGATTTTCGTAGGCAAATTTAGCCATAACCAAACCTTGAAAGGGATCTATAAAACAAACGCGGAAAATAAAATCGCCCTTTTGAGTCACTGTTGGATTGGTCGAACTTGGTGACACCATTGGAATGCCATATTTTTGCGCAATAGGAGCCGCAATCAAAGAGCGAGCAGATGCAACTTCGCCAATCAAGGCAACAATTTTATCCTGAGTGATCAAACGATTTACAACTTTGGCGGTCTCTTCGTTTTTACCTTGGTTATCTTCAGTAATTAATTTGATTTTTTTACCTTTGATTCCGCCTTTAGCATTCACTTCGTCAAAAGCCATTTTAATGCCTTTGTTTGTAGAAATACCAAATGTGGCATCGTCGCCAGTTAAAGATCCGTATTCACCAACTAGAATCACGTCTTCTTTTTTTGTACATGACGAAAAAATAAAAACGGCCGTGATAAGGCAATTTAGTAATAGAATTTTTTTCACAAGTCCTCCGGTGAGGACCATATTTCCAAATTTCCAAACCGAGGGTCAATTCAAAATTGATTTAATTTTTCAATAACTTAATGCGTAATTGCCATTTAAAAAGGCAACTATGTACGAACGGAATTTTTTAATTGTTCAAGGATGGATTCAGTTTCCGTCACGGGATCAAAAACATAGCTTAAACTCTTGCCGAGATCGTTTGTAGACAACAGGGACACGGCTTGGAATCCGGTTGGGCAAACGCCAAGGCAGCTCGTAGTCATAACCCGCACTTTTCCTTTGTAGCCCAGGTCATTGAGCTCTGCTTTAAATCTAGTTTTTATGAATTCTGCAAAATTAGGAACCTCGTCATTGGGCCCAGGCGCCACCGTCATCGATTTTTGACATTTTGTGCAAATTAGGACACTATAATCAGTCCAAAATATTTTTTCTGTTTTCAAAATAATTCTCCATAAATGGTGCGGAACTAAACAGGCTTAACTTTACTTTTCCTATTTCCGTTCGACTTATTTCAGGCACCCTAACGTACCAATTAATACGTTCAAAAGGCAAGACCATCTGGTTGAATTTTTGAATGACTTTTTTTTGCGTCGCTTCGCTTTGAGGATCAGAAAAAATGACCAGCAATTCATTTTCGGCTCTTTCGTTAGGAACAAAATGTATCCACAAAGAATTGGGAGGCAATCCGATCTCTTGGATAAGGTCGTCCAGTCGTTCATTTAAAAGATTTATATTTACGAGTTCGCCATTAATTTTAATCATAGTCTGGTCGCGACCTAGTAATTTGAAACTTTTAAGCGACGTTCTGCTTGAATCGATTATAAGCGCTCTGTCTTCTGTTGACCAATATCCATTTGAAACCTCTTTGGCCTTAAATTTCCATTGATCAGTGTGTTGCAGAAGATAGCCCTCAAGCAATGAATCGCAGCGGATCGCTAAATGGCCAGTGGAATCCAACAAAACGTCTACACCTGGCAGAGGTTCGTACTGATCTCCACCTAAACTTGTGCCAATTAACGCCGACGTTTCCGTCATTCCAAAAGTTTTAACCAGCGGCCATCCCAAGTTCTGCATAATCGAAAAATGATTTTCAGACAATGCGCTGCCGCCTACTAGGACTCTTTTTAGCGACGCTGGGGCGGGCGCGCCTTGGCTTGATAAATCAAATATTTGTGTGGGAACCAACGAACAATAGGCAATACTATGATCCTGGATGGCATTGACAAAGGAATCTGGTTGCCACTTTGAATAATAGAAAACGCTGCTATTTTTTAAAAATGAACGGGCTAAAATGGACAAGCCGCCAACATGATGTAAAGGCAATGATACAAGCCAAGGATCGTTCATTTTCGCTTCTAAAAATAGATTTACTTTATTTGCGGCATTTAAAAAATTCTCTTTTTTGACAACGACCACTTTTAATTCAGAAGAGGTAGTGCCTGAAGTGGGAATCAGAAAACAAGGGGAATTAAATGTGAATTTTTCTGCGATGAATCTTTGAAGCTCACGCCAAATCTTAATTTTTCTATCACTTGGCAACTGATTGTTTAACAGCAGAATAGAGGTCGAAGAATCAAAAAAATCCTTGGCACTATTTTGCAAATTTTCGCCGTCTGCTATCGACGGCAAGGCAAAACCTTTGTGATCGAAGCCAAACAATGAAAGCATCATCGATACGGCTCGGATTCTTGGATGATCGAATCCAAATTTTTTGAATCCAAATAATTTAGCTTCAGCCAAGTTAGTTTTGAAAGTGCGAGCAAAAGCGCCTGCAAGGTTTGAACATCGTAATTCCATTGGGCCCCTTTAAAGGCAAGCAGATGGGGCCAATTGTAATCTTCAAATAAAGAATGAGTATAAAACCCCGGCGTACACAGATGATACGGAATTTGTTTTTTTAATTCACAGTAATAAAGATAGAGCTTCCATGCGCCTACCACATTGTCCATCATATTGGTCAGAACGATTTTTTTCTTATCATAAGTCATCTTGACCAATTCATCAACGGACAATTCTCGCATTGGTTTGACGATTCGATATTGAAAATGCTTGGGCGTTTTAGTTTCTGTGCTTGTCGCAAGATTATCTAGCGCTAGGGGCGCTATTTTTTGAAGCTCGGACCAATAGTAGTCATGATATGGCGATGGATCTTCAGCATATTCCAAATTCGGGATTTTTTTAAGCATTTCCAAAATTTCTTTGGATTCTTTGAAATTAAATTTATTATTTAAATCTACACGAAGCAAAATACCACTTAGATTCATCCGCATTAATTCTTTATACTCTTTTTCAAAATCAATTCCCATTTTGAATTTAACGACTTCAAAACCAGCTTCGCCAAGCTTTTCAAGTTGTTCACCTAGCTTCGGTGAAAAATGATTTACAAGCGCATTGGATTTAACTGGCACTAAATCTTTTTGCTTTAGGGTAAATTTAAATTTCATTTCATTTTGTGCCATATCCATTAAAAATAGTTTCAATTTTTTTACATCTGGGTCGCCCAGTTCTGGCCAGTGAATGAAATCAGAATATTGAAGTAGGTTTTGAATCGGATCGTCTTTGACTGCAAAATCTGAATCTTTTACAAAAAAGCCAAGACGTTGCAGATTTTTAGAGGCCGAGTTCAGCGGATCTTTAGCTTGAAGACTGTATTTACTGATCCACATTAGAGAACAAATCCAAGGCTAAGGAGGGCACCGAAAACCAAATGCAATCCGGCTGATTGCCCCAAAAATTTATTATACACCGGACTTGGCGGCGTCGATCTAATATTTTTCATTATTTTCAAAGCTATTGGGAATGCTAAAAACGGCAAAGCGGCCGCGATCCATCGCCCTTGCAAAAGCCAATAAATTTGCAAACCAAACGGCGCCAAACATAAAAAATATATTTCTCTTCGTGCGCCCGCGACTCCTAATCGAACGGCTAGTGTTCGCTTGTTAACTTTAGCGTCGCCGTCTCTGTCGCGCAAATTATTGATCGCAATTAAAACAGTGGCATGGAATCCAATTTGCAATCCCAAAATAAAAGCGGACGCGCTCCAGAGTTGAGAATGAAGGAAAAACAAACCCATCACGGCAACAAGTCCAAAAAATAAAATAACAAATACATCCCCGAGGCCTCGATACGCCAATGGAAAAGGTCCGGCCGTGTATGCATAGCCCATTAAAACAGAAAGTATCCCAATAATAACGATCGGCAAGCCGCCTTCAATGACCAACGGTAAACCAAAAGCAATCGCAGTGATAAAAAATACGGTGGCGAGTAACATCACCTGACTGCTAGTCAAAACGCCAGCCTGAGTGATTCGTTGGGGCCCGATTCGTTCGCTGGTGTCGGCTCCCTTTTTAAAATCCATTGCATCGTTCACCAAATTAGTTCCGATTTGAATTAAAAAGGAGGCCGTCAGTGCATAGGCGAATACCCACCATTTTATAGGCAGGCCTTCCGCAGAGGCAAGGGCAGTCGCTGCCAAACAAGGAACTAGTGAGGCCGTCAGGGTCTTGGGTCGGAACGCGAGCAAAACACTCTGCCATTTATTTTTAATGACTTTGGAATTTAATGTTGAATCAGTCGGAAGCGCCAGTGACATCAAATGCCTACGGTAACCGCGGAAATTTTTTAAAATCTGGCTTTTTCTTTTTCACATAAGAATCGCGACCTTCCTGGGCTTCCTCGCTCATGTAATACAGTAGTGTCGCGTTGCCGGCTAAATCAAGTAGTCCCATCTGACCGTCGCAGTCTGCATTCAAGCAGGATTTCAAGCAGCGAAGGGCCATTGGTGAATGATCCAACATTTCACGACACCATTTTACCGTTTCTACTTCGAGGTCTTCCAAAGATACTACATGGTTTACAAGTCCCATATCCATGGCTTGTTCTGCATTGTATTGCCGGCACAAATACCAAATCTCGCGCGCTTTCTTTTGGCCTACGATACGCGCTAGGTAACTTGAGCCAAGGCCGCCATCAAATGAGCCCACTTTTGGCCCCGTTTGTCCAAAGCGAGCGTTGTCAGCGGCAATAGTTAGATCGCAAACAATGTGCAGAACATGGCCGCCACCGATCGCATAGCCCGCAACCATCGCCACAACTGGCTTAGGCAATTGTCGAATTTGTTTTTGTACATCTAAAATATTCAATCGAGGAACACCGTCACTTCCAACATAGCCCGCATCACCACGAACCCGCTGGTCGCCGCCCGAACAAAATGCCATAGGACCTTCGCCGCATAAAATAATAACTCCAACAGAAGGGTCTTCACGAACAATATGAAAGGCCTCTTGAAGCTCCGTCACTGTTTGGGGCCGAAAAGCATTGCGGCTTTCTGGACGATTGATAGTAATTTTGCCGATGCCATCTTCGGTTTTTTCTAATTTAATGTCTTTGAACTTTTTGATCGGCAACCAAACCGCACCCGATTTGATTTTTCGATCCTGATTTTTTAAAAATTCATCGCGATTAAATTCGGTAGTGTCTAGACGCATAAGGGTCTCCCGTTAGAGGTATTTTAGAGTTTCCGAAGCTACTCTGAGTTATCCGAGATTGCAATTATTCTTAAAGCCGTTCATGCTGGGATCATGCAAAATGACATACATGAAATCATCGTATTTGCTACCGGCGGAACCATTGAAAAGACCTACAATGAATTTGATGGATCGCTTGAAAATCGGGGCACAAGTATTAAGAACCGTATCATGTCGAAATTACGCCTGCCAAAGACTCATATCGAGGTGTTTCCACTTATGAGCAAGGATTCTCTATTTATGACGGAAGAGGATCGTGAGTTAATCTTCAAAAGAATTCAGAGCAGCGCCAATGGGCAGAAGCCAATCGTTGTTTTGCATGGAACAGACACAATGACTTTGACGGCAGAATACTGCCAAAAGAAAATCTTCAATCCCAATATCCCAATCGTTTTTACTGGTGCCATGGTCCCAATGGGTTTTGAAGATTCGGATGCCACTCAAAATGTCACAGAGGCCCTCTATGCAACTCGTTTTCTGACGCCGGGATTTTACATTTCTTTTCACAATCAAATTTTTGAAGTACCAAATGTTCGAAAAAACAAAGACAAAAGCACCTTCGAAAAAGTCTAAAGCCCTTTGTCGGCGCCCTGATCTTTTTTGATCCTGACAATTACATCAGAATCTTGAAGCTGAGCTTTGATTGTCATTGTTGGATTTTGGACTACACGTTGTTGTAGCTTTGTAAAAATCGGTTCTCTGATCGCAAGCGAGTTGTCTTGCATAACGCATTGGCGGCAGATTTTTTTATCTAGGTTGATAATGATCGGGGCCTTCATGTTCGCAGACATTTGAGTCGGATCGTCTGGAATCGTAATAATGCATAAATATTTAGTTTTTTCAGTCGGTATCAATTTTAAATTTTCAGTGTCGGTTTTCGTTAAGCCGATCTTGTAACTGGCCGCGAATAGTTCGGGCTCTAAAACTGGAAAGGCAATGGAAGGTGTTTCGCAGCTTTGAAGCCAGATGAAAATTTCATCAGTTGGATCATCAACCAATACAAACTGACGCAAATCCGAAAATCCCAGTATCCCCTCTGGAAAGTTCAGTAGATCGTCGGTTTCAAACATCACCGGACCAAATCTTGAAGTTTGAAT
>JAYTTH010000183.1:0-27108 GCA_043745515.1 Pseudobdellovibrionaceae bacterium
TTGTAAAGAGTGCCTGCAGCACCGGGATTATAATGCTTAATTCTGCGATTCGAATGTTGGAACAAGGGAAAAATAAAAAAATTCTCTTACTTGGCATTGAAAGTTCATTGTGCTGGGAAAATCTTATTGATTTAGTGAAATTGGGGGCAGTAAGTCTTCAGGAAGATCACAGACTTGGTTGTTTACCATTCAACAAAAATAGAAACGGTCTCGTAAAAGGGGAAGCCTTTGTAGGTCTGGTTTTAGAAAAATTTCAAAATCAGCGTGTCCGATTTGGTGAAGTCAAGTTAAGGGCCGGCTTTTCTAATGGTGATGGGGCCGGCCTCACAGATGGCAGAGAAGACGGGCGAGAAATTATAAAATGCCTCGAGCGAACCCTATCGGAAACTGAGATTCAAAACTTGGATGCTTTTTGTGTTCATGGCACCTCAACAATTTTAAATGATCGCATTGAAACTAAAGCAATCAATTCTTTTTTTAAAAATCGAAAGGATCCTATTCTTGCAATTGCGCTAAAGGGTTACTTCGGGCATACCCTAGACTCCTCGGGTCTTTTAGAAACTCTAGTCTGCACCTTATTGATGAAAAACAATTTTGTACCCGCACTTTTAAATGATTTCGATGCGGATAGTATTGAAAAATTCTATTTTTCAACCGAGCCAATTGACAAAGAATTGAATTCGCTCTGCAAGCTGTCAGTTGGTTTTGGCGGAATTAACTCGACTATTTTTTTGGAAAAATGCCTTTGACCAATCTTCTTGCCTTCACAAGTAGTATCATTTTAATTTCCATTTATTGCATGCTCGTACAGATCGAGCCTTGGATTACTTTCGTTGGATCTTTGCTTATTTGTCGAATTTTTAAAATTAGGGACCTTTTTTCGCTTTCAATCGTATCCCTTGCGTGTTTGGGAGTCTCATATAGTCCCTTCCTGGTTCGTCTAACTGGATACGCAAACACTTACCATTATAGTTTTAGTCCATCACGGAATATATTAATTGCTCTTTTAGTTATAACATTTTGCTACCTTCTAACCATAGCGCTTAACAGGTGGACTCAAAGTCATGGTCTTAAGATTTTTACGCTCTATTTTTTTTTCGCAATCGGTGTTTATGTTGTGTATTGTTTAGGTCTAGCAGATGTTTCAGCGACTCCGTTCTTTATTGCCGGACTTATATTTTATGGTCGGCTTTTACACTACATTTCAGTCTATATTATAGAAGGTGAGTCTTTGGGCTTTCGAGAATTTTGCGGTCGAGTTTTCCCACCTTTTTGGGACAACTCATTTGCACCTCGGCCTTACCTGAATATCAGCCAATCGCCCAATCGCCAATTAGATCTAGATATACGAGCGCTTAAGGTACTTTCACTTGGAATATTTCTTTTTACTGTTGGAAAGATAATCTATGGCATTGCCTACGGAAATGAAGTTTTCGGCATAGCCTGGTTTTCTGGTCGAAGTCTTCTTCCTAACCTAGTGGCCTTGGGATATTCTGACAAAGTATTTAGCCTATATTCTGTTTTTGAAATATTTCTTTCAATTCTAGTTTCAAGCCTTAATGTAATTTTTCATTTTTTTTCAATTGGTTTGCTATTTGACGGCTGTTATTTGCTTCTTGGATTTGAACTTCCTTTACATCTGCAAAATGTCTTTAAAGCGCGAAAATTTTCTGAATTTTTCACGGCCCTTATGCCATATTATAGCTATTACATTACCAAAGTATTCTTATACCCGTCCTATTCTAGATTAAGAAGACTAAACCTACGAAAGGATCTTAGTTATTCATTAGCCCTTGCTTTTTCCATAATTGTGGGTGGCTTTTTATTTCATCTTACCCGCGATGTTCAGTTTGTCTATGAATTTGGTCCACGGCGATTTATTATACGTTACCTTGTGAACAGTATTTTTTATTTTGGACTGCTTTTTGTTTTTATACATTATTTTAGAATTGATACAAATAAAAAGTCCCTATTTTCCAAGTTGATCATTTTGGCAGTTTGGTTTGTTCTTTACAGTTTCATTTTCTTTTTCAGAGTTGATTTTATGGCGACTTTAGAATGGGAAAAGTTACATCTTTTGTTTTCACTTTTTTCAGGACAATCAATATGACTCGAGTTTTCCTAGTCGTAATTTTTTTTCTGATCCTTTGTGTCCCTTTTGATACTGAAGAACGATCTATTGGTTACTATTCCAAATTTCATGAAAGCATACTTCTGATTTCACGACCCTTGAAGGGGTTAATTTTACCGGAAAAGATGGTTTTCACTTATATTCCACCAGTGGGACCGCTCGTTTTTTCATCGACCAAAAGTTTCTTTTTGAAACTTTTTTGGTGGCTCCATCCGAAGGTCTTCAGTGTCTATTCAGGAGTTCCAGTTAAAAATGTTTACATGATTGAGGAAGCTCTTTCCTCTTGTAGTTCAGATCAGGTTCTTGTCATTGATCTTAAAAACGATGACGAGCGATGCCAAACCCTTCCATATAGGGTAACCGAGGAAGGTTCAGAGATTGAATTTATTCAAGCAAATTATTTTATTTCTACCCAGTCTTCACCAGAGTCGAAGGATACTAAATCCTGTCAATTAAATCTAGGCATAAATTGCAGGTATTTGGATCACCCGCAAATAGAGGCAGAGGGCAGTAGTCCAAACAATTTAGGACGATTTGCCAAATGTGAACTTAAAAAAGAAGACGTTGAACGCGAATACAGAGAAAAAGTGATTCCTTTATTGAACTACTTGCCCTATTTTCAAATTCAGATATTAAATGACTGCCTAGATAAAATTGATCCAGGATCATCTTTGTTGGAACTTCATAAGACAATATTAAGAAAAAGAGAAATTCGCAGTATAGAAATTTGAATTCAATAATTAACTTCGCCTCTATAAAATCCAACCCTTGCTGCACATTAGAGACTTAGGGCTAGCTGATTTGTTAAAGGAAATGGCCAACTGATCCAAAATTCCTTAAAATAGAATAGCATGAAAATTAAATCATTTATTTTTGAAGAAAACGGCAAAATAGCGACAGCATTAAAATTTTCGGTTTTAACGTTTACCCTCGAGCTCGTTTTTTCTGCGTTTTTACTATTAAATATTTCTATTGTTTCTAGATTCACGGGGTTACTTAACGCCGAGACTTGGCCGGTTGTATTGATTGTATTCTTTTTCTATTTAAGGGTTCTTGGACTTCACTTAGTATTGGGAATCGTAGTTAGATTTTTTGATTTTCAATTTTCTGTAAAACACAAAAAATCTCTTTGTTTTTTGGTTTTTATTTATAGCAATTTATTTATAGCCGTAAAATACCCTCAAATATTTGATGAGTTCCCAGTTGTTTCCGAGGGCTTAAAGCTGGTGGGTTTGTTTAATTTTCCTTGGGTCATTTATAGTCCCGGGATTTTAATTTTGATTCTTCTTGGATATTCCTACTTGAAAGTGCAGAAAATGAACTATCTTCAGTTTCTTGCCAAGACACTGGGTCTGTTGTTACTAGGCTACTATTTTTTTAGCATTCAATCCCTCTCGATTCCAATTCGTATGCCAGAAGCTAAAATCGCCGTTAAACCAACTAAACCGCATGTTATTCTAATTACCGTTGATTCACTTCAAGGTGACTTTTCGCTTGAAACGCGGAGTGGAGTTTCAACGGAATTAGCGGACTACCTTGCTACGAGTGTAAAGTTTAAGCGAGTCGTGTCGCCGTTGCCTCAAACCCATTCGGCTCTCGTTTCACTTTTGACAGCAAAAACGCCGCCGTTTACCGGAGTTCGAAATAACCTTTCTTCCGAGGCTTTGGACGGTGAAAAGCTACTTAAAAATAGTCCTTTGGCGCAGTTCAATTCCGCCGGATACAAGATTAAAATTATGCGAGATAATTCTGAATATGCCTTTTTCGACTCGAAGTCTTTGTTTGAAAAAAATCGCTCTCCAGATTATTCGATAGCCAATGTTATCATTTCTACTTTTTTTAAAAATAGAATCGTTTTTGGACTATTTAATAATTTAGTCGGAAGAATTTTTTTGCCCGAAATGGACCAAAACGCGGCATTTAATTTTTCCTATGACGTATCTTCATTTACCAATACTGTTTTGACTGAGCTTGACTCAGTATCACAACAGTCTGAACCACATTTTATTTTTGTTCACACATGTTCATTGCATTGGCCTGGCGCATTTCCCTATCCCTATTACCCGCAAACTCAAATTCCAGAACGATCCTTTGCGCCGTTTGCCTACACAAGCAAGTTCTATGGTCTTAGCCAATCTAATTTGAGTTCAAAAGACTGGCAGGCACAGGTGGACTTTAACCGTCGAATATATCAATCCGGTGTGCAGTTAACTATTGATGAGTTTTTAAATCCTATTTTCGCTGAATTGCACAGTTCTGGATTAGATCAAAACTCAATCATAGTTTTGCTTTCTGACCATGGGGAAGACATTTGGGCGCCTGAAAGCGAATTTCCAAAGGCAAAACCAGTGCAGCATGGGGCGAGTTTGCTTTTTGGTGCGACAAGTGAATTGTCCTACCTCAGAATAAAGGCTCCTGATTTGAAGCCAGCATTTGTTTCTAATACAATTGGAATGATTGATCTGCTTCCTACAGTTTTAGGATTGTCAGGTATAAAATCAGATAAATATGAAGGCCGTGATATTTCAAACGAGATTCGAACTGAAATGAAATCTGAAAGTTACTACACTGAAACAGGACTGTGGCCATTTCCTTCTTTTGCCGGCCAATTTATTTCAACTCCATCTACTGAGTTGGGCTCTTTGTTTAAATTGGAAATATCAGGTTTCCATATCTACATTGACCCTGACAAAGAACCGGGAATTATTCAACAAAAGCAGCGGGCTATCATTAAAGGAAATCTCCGCTTCACTCTCTTTCCAACAAATTATGGATATTCAGAATTTTTGTGTGACCTTGAAAACGATAAAGACTGTCATTCAAACAAGCTACTGGGCAGCCCCAACCTGGGAATTGAGTTTAGAGAAAAAATGAAATTTTATATCAGAGAAGATGTCGACAGGCTAAAATTAAAAACCGGCCCTTGTTCCAGATATCTAAACAAAGAAGTCGAATTTGATTTGCAAGATATCGGAAAATATCAGTGGAATTATTTCTATCAGGCTGTCGAATGTGCCAATACCTATCATTCCTATGAGTATGCCAATTCCATTTTTGATAGGCTAGTTATAGATTTAAATACGTCAGACAATTTAAAAAGTAGAATAAAGGAATTTTCTTTGAGGCTTTGTGGATTGGCTCTCGTTTATAAAGGCGGTCATTTGCCAAAGCATTTGGTTGATCATTTCAATTCAATTCCTAATAATGGCAAAGCATTGGAGTCTATAGATAGTCCAATAGATTCGGCGCGATGCTTGATGGCCATGGAGGACCAAGCCAGGCTAGACGTGGTTTTAAAATTTTTATCGTTGAAGAAAAATAGATCTAGGTATTATTTAGGATCTCAATCGCCAAGCGTTGGCATTGATTTACAACGAATATCTAATTTTGAAAACATAATAAATTCTAAAAAAAATGGCTTGCCTGAGTTTAGAAAAAAATTGGAAGATTTTTTGCAGACTGAAATGAATTATAATTTTATTGAAGAGATGGAACCTTTTCTCTTGCGGGCCATAGAAAATATAGGAAAGTTGGAAAGTTCAGAAAGGCTTTTTGAACTACTTGAAAGACTTTCAAAGCCGGAAAATCTAAGTGTAACTGTTTTTAATTCTATACTTTGGGAAATCGACCAGCTTTTGATTCCTGGTACTCAAACCGGTCAATTGTCTAGTATGAGAGTAACCTTGGGTTCTGACTTAGATATAAAGGCTCTGCCTACAAATTTGAAGGATAGGGAGGTGGAAGTAGCCCTTAAGCTAGGAGAGAAATTCTTATGCGAAAAAAAGCACCCACTTTGTAAATCGGCAAAGAAATTAGTTTATGGTTTTCAATTCAAAAAAGAGGGATAACGGGATGAAATGTTTTTTATTTTTTTTGATTATTTCATATTTCGCTAATGCAGAGTGGCCTCAATCTTTGCTGGCTGAAAAAATGAATAGTTCGAAACCGGTGACGCTTTCAATTTACGGAAAACCGTCAAACAAAATTACAATAGTTTTTTTCTGGGCTAGCTGGTGCAAGTATTGTAAAGAGCTAGGGACAAGTCTTTCTCAAATTGAAAAAAGTAATGCCGGACTTTTTAGAATGGTCGGGATCGCTACGGATTTAAAAAAACTAGACTCGTTAGGGCCTTCTAAAAAATATTTTCGATTCATTTCGGAACAGTATTGGATTAGCCAGCAGTCATCTGCTGGTCTAGGAGTTTCAAAACTTCCGACAGTTGCAATCGTGGATAAAAATGGTAGTATTGATACTATCTATGAAGGAAGCGAATCTGATAAAATTAATTATCTCAAAAAGAGACTTTTATACCTTGAAAAAAAGAGTTCAACTGATATGGATTCCATGTAGTTTACCAATTAAGAATTTATCAAAACGTGGCTTTTCTTTAGTAGAAATGGGAATTGTCCTACTGCTAATTTCAGTGGTTGGTTTAGTTTCCGCGACAGTAAATCACCTTGTTCAAAAGCAAAACAGCGATGGACGCTTGATGCAAGCGACATCTGACATTAAACGTTCGGTTCTGAATGTATTAGAAAATGAAGATAATTTTAAACGGACACTGGCGCATGCTGACAACGCGGCCGCATTTGCCTGCTTAAATAGTGGAGATGATTGTAACGGTGCAAACGGAACTATAGATTTAGTTTCATTTGACCCGGTATCGGGAACTGATACCAAATTAGATTATACAAACTCGTCTGCGACGCGCGGGTTTAACGCCCGTGGCGAAATTTGCAATGCCTTTACCCTCGCCGGCAATGATGATTGTCCCTATAAATATAACGTCACATGGACAGCCTATTGCCCGGGGAACCACAATATAAATGGAGCGGCATCGGCCGAAGCTCGGTGCTTTAATCCTTTGATTGAAGTGCGTGCTCAACTTCAGTTTGCTCCAGCAAATCCGGCAAAATTCCCAACCTTTAATGCTAGCAAGCAATCGATTCGAATAGTGAAGGCTCAGAGTAAATCAGAAGTGGTCACTTTATGTGGCATGGTTAATGGTGGTGCTGTGGTAGGGAACAATTGTGTTTTGCCGGCATTGTCGACTCCGCTGTCTTGCGCAGCATCGTGTGCGGTCAATGTTCAGCCTTTGGTTATTGGTTTTAATACCGATGGAAGCCCAAAGTGTGAGTGTGCAGCAGCCGTGTCTCCTATCGCAGCTACAAGTTGTAATACTCCGGCTGCGCCTTTTGGCCGAGTGTTATTAGGTATAAACCCCGATGGATCACTCATTTGTGGGGACGGACTACTGCCGAGGATTGTGGCAGCGGGTTCATTAGGAAATCCGGCAGCGCCGTTTTCAGGCGGTTACTGATATGAATCGCCGAGGTTCAGCGATGAGCTTGGCGCTCGTGGCAGGTGCCGTCGTTGCTATTTTTTCAACTATTGTAGTTTCTTCATTTAGTAAAAACGAATATTTGCAGAAAGTGGATCAGTACCGATCGATGGCCAGTATTATAAAGGAAAATCTTTTGTCTATTGTTGATAATGATGCAGCTTGGGCGCGAATTGTTAGGGCTCCTGGTAATCCAGCCTTAGCTTGCCTTGCGGTGGACGGTGGGAATTGCGGGGCTGGAAATTTTGGTATTATAAAAGTTTATGATGCGAATGGAACGGTGGTTATCAATAATGCGGCTAATGAAGGTTTTGATATTTCTGGAAATAGGTGTACAAGCTTTGACGCCATTAATGGACATGAGTCTTGCATTTTTAAATTTGTGATAACTGCAAATTGCAGTGGACCCTGTGGAATAACTCAATATCCGGCTGGTATGATTGTAGCCCCCAGTCCAAAAATTCAGGTTCAGGCAACGATACAATTTAAACCATTGCGTGCTATCATGGGATCCGCTGTTAATGTTACGTCCACTCAGTACACCTTTAATTTTATTCGTGGAAATCAAGATGGCTCGCTTGCAAAATACTGTTCGTCATTAAATGGAATTTTTGATGCTAAAACGAATATTTGTGCGGCACCTGGAACCGTTCCGGCTGATTTTGATTGTACGGTATTGGCCGGTCCACACGCTTGGTTTGCTGGTTTTGCGGCTGATGGGACACCCCAGTGTGCTAACGATTCCAAAGTTGGAGTTGGTTGTTCAGATACAACAGCCATTGTGGGATACATGCCGGATGGGAGTGTCGTATGCTCGGGATATTAAAACGATTTAAGTCCAGCGCGGGAATTGGAACACTGGAATCCATATTAGCACTGGGAATTTTAGGTGTGGTGGTCGCGGGCGGGACTGCTATCGGGGTTGCTTTTTTAAAAGCCAATCGAAAATCTGTCTCCGTTTCTGGAATCATTCAAATGAGGAAAAATATAATTGATGCGGTTAGAAGTTCTGATTCGTTGGCGAAAATAGCGGATGATCCCCTAAATGCTGCCGTCCCCAATATTGCATGTCTAAAAACACAGCAAAACTGTGGTGCGGCTTCGACAGGTCTAGTTAATTTTTCTGTTGTTGATAGCGGTGGAAACTATTTGACCCAGCATTCAAATGCTAATTTTGGTTTTGGACTGGATTTACTTTCCTGCACAACCTATCCCTCGAACAATTGCCCATTTCGCTATTCAGTAAGATGGCGAAGTTATTGTGACCCGGCCTTTCCTGAAACGTGTGTTACGCCTCAATTGGCGATTGTAGGTTTATTGTCGGTTGCGCCTGGTTTTGATGATATGCTGGATGTGCGAAACTTTAACTTTAATACGACTCTACACCATTTAATTGGAACCTATGAACAAGGCTGCACCAGCATCGGGGGCGTTTATATACCGTCCACTCCGCCGCGTTGTTCGCTGCCTGGTGCTGGCGATTGCCCACCGGCCGTGGATGGATCTAAACAGTTAGTAGTGGGATTCAATAGCGTGGCTAAAACAAAAACCTGCAAACCTTATTTTCAAAATGCACTGAATGGCCTTTCGTGCCTGGATGGCCAAGTGATGCAAGCAATCGATGCTGCGGGAAATCCGATTTGCAAAAATATTGTATTGGCACCACCACCCGGGTTGGGAGCAATTCCTTACTGTGATAAATTCCCCACCGATCCCCTTTGCTTAGGTATAATATATCCAAGTTTCGGAGATGGCTCTAGAGATGGCGGTTGCGGAGATGGCGGAGGGGGCGGTTGTTAACAAAGCGACAGCTCAAGTTGCTTTTGCTTGCGTCACTGTTAAATTTTTTTATCCTTTCGATAGGTGAATCAAAAGAGAAAGAAACTGCCGATTGCAAAGCATCTTACAACTTAGGACCTTGCTATCAAGGCAGGAATAAACTAATCCAAGGTTTAAGTCTATCAAAGCTTAATCTTTCCGAATCAGACCTTATACTGAGCCAGTGGTATCATATAAAAATCGATAAATTTACAATTAGAAACGCGAAAATGAGGCAAGCTCGATTGCGTGACATTAAAATTCCTTTCAGCCGCTGGAAAAGTATTGATTTGCGAGGAGGTACTTTTTCTGAAATGCATTTATCCAATTTTAGTTTTGAAAGTATCAATTTTAATGGAGCAAAAATTTCACATTCTTCATTTGTTGGCGGAGATTTTCGAGATGTGCAATTCAATGGCACCTATATAACGGACTCTTTGTTTAAAGATTGTATTTTACCCAAATCTTTTTTTGAACAGGCAGTTAGGATCAACGTGGAAATTATCAATTGTCAAACGTACTTATAAAAAAAATATTTATTAGTAGGCAGGAGGAAATTGTAAACTCATCCTCACTTAAGTTTTATGGCGCTTTCTTAGCGTTTACCCATCTATTAACAGCTTACACTTGGTTTTCTGTGTCCCTTTCCGATCCAGCCGTTTGCTGGCCGTTTTTTGATAATTGCCAAACTACTTCACAGTTATTGAAGTCTCTCTGGAGTCCAATTATCGGAGTCTATATTGCTGCTTCCCTTTTATGCGTATTTCTTTTTTTAAAAAAAAATATTCGAATGGCTTTTCTACTATTCTTGATTTTGACTTGCCTTAAATTTCTAATTCAAATGTCTGACTTTCGATTGATGGGAAACTATCATTACATGAGTCAAATTATTAACATTCTTTTTCTTTTTTCGAGTAATAAAAAAAATATGATTAAATTGTTTTTGGTTCTGTTCTATGTTTCTGCTGGCCTAATTAAATTCAACTCAGACTGGCTCTCAGGTGCTGCCATGCTAGCTCAGCCCTGGCTTTCGGGAAAATGGCTGGAATGGGCGTGTGCGTATGTAATTATTTTGGAGTTAATAGTGTCTTGGTTTTTACTATCTCCAAATAAATACTTGAAACAGTGGGCGCTTTTTCAATTTGTTATTTTTCATCTTTTTTCTTGGCATATTGTCGGATACTTTTACCCCTTAATCATGTTAAGCCTTATTTCTGCTTTTTTTCTTTTTCAAGGGCCCATGGAATCGATAAAAAATATTTCTAGAGCACAATGGGCGATTGTAGTTATTTTTTGCTCGGCCCAAGCCTATCCGCTTATATTTGAAAAATATTCTAGCTTGAATGGTCGAGGTCGGATTTTGTCTCTAAATATGCTGGATGCAAAAACTGTCTGTGAAACCAGGCTGCTTGTGAAGCACAAAGACTATATTGTGGAATACCAACCGCAGTTTTCTCAGGTGGGTGTTCGAATTCAATGTGACCCACTTTTGGTGGTACGCCGGGTGGACGCGATATGCAAGGACCAGGCTCTACTACCCTCATTCGAAGATATAGATATGGATCATCAAACTCGATTAACGTCCAGCCTAGCGAAAACTGAACAAATGACTTTTAAAAACGTATGTAAAAACCATCTAACGGTTGGTATACTCGGGCATGTTGAGCAGGAATAGAAAGTACATTCTTTTTTACCTTTATGTAGCAATTGTAATGTATTTCATTTTCAACGCCAATCCAAAGTTGTTTTCATCCGAACCTCTTATAACGAACATAGAATTGTCCCCAATTTGGAATACGGCCATTTTTGATGTTTCTAAGGTTGAAAAGCAAGGGACAGACACCATTGATTTTTATCGCGGTTCAATCGATCGGAAGGCTAGATTTGAACTAAATCGAAAACCAGATTTATTAAAATCGATATGGAAATCACCCGAAATCAATGTTGGAATTCACAATGCCTCAAAAGCATCAATCGTAACAGACAATGAACGACTTTATGTTGGATCCGATACATCTTGGTTTTATTCCTATACTCTAAATGGAAAACTACTTTGGAAATACTATGCAGGTTCTGCGTTTCAGGGTATTCATAGCACGGCTGCTGTTGATGATGATACGGTTTATTTTGGGAGTTATCGCGGCACACTCTATGCTCTGGATAAATTAAGTGGACGCCTGCGGTGGATGAAAATTCTTGGACATACTTTGGGCGCTTCGCCTCTTTTGTACCAGGGTAATATTTTAGTTTCAATTGAAACGATCCCGGCAAACGGGTATTTGGCATTGCTAGATAGGCGTACAGGCGAAATCATTTGGAAAACCCCTATGTTGGGTGAACAAGCTCACTCATCGCCGTCCATCGATAAGAATAGCGGGGCAGTCATTGTGGGAGCTAATAATTCAACTATTCAATCCTTTGATTTAATCGATGGTCACAAGAATTGGTCAATTGATGTTGGTGGTGAAGTCAAGTCAACCATAATAGTTAATCAGGGTACTGGATATGCTACCAGCTGGGGGAGAAACCTAACGGCTTTTGATGTAAAAAGTAGCAAAATTTTGTGGGTAGTCACTTTAAATGCAGATTCTCAATCGAGTCCTGTATTTTTAGAGAACAGAAAAATTATATTTGTCGTAGATAAAAGCGGTCAAGGGATCGGCGTTAACGCAAATACTGGCAAAACAGAATGGACAAATAATTTTCAAATTGAGAATCAAATTAGTAGCCCTATTGTGGTCCAATTTCTGAAACAGGAAGCGATTTTGCTCTACTGTAAAAAACAAGTAGTCTGTTTGATTTCTGATAAAGGCAGAGTGCTCAATCAGTGGCCGGTTTCTGGCCACTTCACCGGCTCTCCTGTTATTAGAAAGGATCGCCTGTATCTGAGCTATGATGAAGGTGGGATTGAGGCTTTCGCTTTGTACTAGGGGTCACTTCAAAAATTTCGTGATCTAGGGAAACAATTGAATCTTTACCTTGTTTTGAAGTTTTTAATACCATAATCCGATACCAAACATCGTGTGGGCCTACTTCATATACATGACCATTACAAAGGCAATTAAAATAGAATCCAAGTGCCGAGGCTCCAGGTTCCGTAGAATGGGGGGCAACAGAAAATTTCAATTTTTTTGGTCCGGTATTTTTTACGAGCAAATAAAGCACTGCCTTTTCCTCGTCACCCAGTGAAATGCTGTCATTTTTTAGACCTTGTATTACTGGTAATTTCAAATCTGAGTTATATCGGCCATTTTCGCCTACTCGATATTGTTCAGTGAGTGGGCCGCGCAGGGTTTTGATTTCAAAGGGAAGCTTACCATAATTCCATTTCAATTTATAAGTAACAAGGGGCCCCGCTAGGGCACTAGAAAGCGTGTAAAACATAGCTAGCAGCGAAAATGTTTTATTCATAAATTTTATCTTTGTATTTGGATTCTGCTTCGTTTTTATCTATACCAATAATTTTATGATTTATTTCAAATGAATTTATCGGTTTGAAAGATTCATTTAAATTAATACGCACAATTCTATACCAAACTTTTTTAGCAGGTACGCGATACACACGGCCGACACAGAGACATTCAAAGTAATGACCAGCTGACGCATGGTGAGGGTTCATTTCATGTGGTACCGCATAAAAAAAGATGTCTTTTTCTGAATCATTTTGCACGACTAATGCCAACGGTGTTGATCCGTTATATTTTGCGTCGATTGAACTAGTGATTTCAGCAAGTACTGGACTCTCACTTATCGAAACGGCTACAGCCGTTTTTGATATATAATGCTCTTGACCAGGCTTGAGGGTATAAAGCTTTATTTTGCCAGGAAAATTTTCATAGGACCAAGTGAGTGCTACTTTGGTTGCAATCGGTCTTGCTTGAATGGGAGGGCAAATTATTAATAGTCCAGCAAAAATAAAAAAGGATTTCATAAGATTAAATGTAGCTTAATATTTAATCTGGATGAAGCGAAAAAAATATTTAATTATGATTGGAATATTAGTTCTGGCCCTTGCGTTTATATTTAGAGGGCGCCGGACTGAGATCCCGGTGACTCCAAAACAAGAAAATATTCAAAAAATGGATGACGACCAGACAGCTGAAATTGTGGAAAAGCCAAACCAAGCAGGATCTTCAACATTTAATACGAATTTTTCAAATTCTGCATCGGATGCCCCATCAACAAAGCCCGCCAAGATATTATCTGGACTTTGTAAAAATGCAGATAGAAAAAACAATTTATTTCCTCTAAGCCTTTATTTGCACTTAGTGACCAAAAAACCGGATTATTTTCTTCTTCCTGAATTTCATGCTCATTGCCTGCCTTCGTTTGGAAATATACAATATCGTCTGGTCAATTTTGATTCTGGTTCAGATTCTGCTTACGATTATTGGGGCGACTTTAATATGTCAGCCCGAATTGTAAAAAAGGTTTCAACCATTAAAGAGTTAGATTCTATTTCAGAGTTTAAGCTTTCTGGATTGGGCTATGAAAATACCACGATTGCGATTCAAGAATTTTCAAAAATTGGTGGCAAACTAAATGAGCCATTCTATTTATTTCAATTGGAAAAAATTGAAAACGCCAAGCCCCGTTCACCAATTGGTGATTACAATTATTATCCTGGAATTAAAATCATCACGGCTCAGGATTTGTTGCTTCCTGAATACAAAGAAAGGACCACACTAGTTGATTTAAGATTGAACAGACCCTCAAATATCTCTATTGCAAACGCGGCACAAGTGAAAAACATCCCGCAATTGCGGTCCCTTAGTCTATTGGTTCCTAATTATATTGAAAGCATTTACGAAAATAACAAAGATAAAATACCTAAGTTACCAACAGAGTCCACGTTGGTTTTAATAGGTCCTCGAGGTGGTTCCAAAGTCCCATTTAATTGGGTGCCATTTTTTAAAAAATCTCCAGTGAAAAATATTGCAATCTTAAAGGACGGATATTTGTCGTTGGTGAATCGGCAAAGCATAACCCCGCCGAGCTACTATAATTTGAATTCATTGGCCATTTTAAATTTTCAAACGACTATGAAAGACGCCATTTTAATCGATACTCGATCTGGAGCCTACGCATTGGGTGTTGGTCTTGAAAGTGCATGGCATTCGCCAGTCGTACTGGATCAAGATACCGACTATTCTGATTTAAATAACCGAAAAACTGTCGATGTTTCAAAGATAGACTTTGAACAAATAGTAAAGTCAGTTGGTAAAAAAAAGCTTATACTAATTGGTGAGAATGAATATGATTGGAGCCCGCTCATATTGTCTGATCACCTTTCCAAAAGTTCCATCAAATCCATTTACTGGTTACGCGAAGGGTTTGAGGGGCTTTGGGTCTATAAGAATCTTAATTTAATACCCAATGATTTAAACAGCAAAATCATTAATGCTTCTGGATTCAAATTGAAAAACGAACAGAAAGTTATTGAAACTCTGGTAAAAGATAAAGGTGTCAGAAAAGGAAAATTTGTTTTGATCCAAAGGGTTGCAAATTCTAGGAAATCTTTTGTTAAGAGAAACTATCGAAAAAACCGTTTAAACCAACTGGGAATGAAATCACCCAACAGCAGCACCATTCAGCCAACTATTAAAAAGTGAAGCTTTCTTTAGAGAACTAATTCAAAATCGATATTGAGTTGCTTTGAAGATTTAATTGAGCTAGTTTTCACGCTATGAACAGTGGATATAAATATCAGCTAGTAAAAACTCCCGTTGGAAAATTGACTATGGTCGCAAGTTCTAATGGGTTGGCCGCGATATTGTGGGAAAATGATGATCCTAAGCGGGTTGGAATCAGCAACATGGTTTTGGATGAGAAAAACATCTATCTTTGTGAAACGAAAATCCAGCTCTTAGAATATTTCAATGGCAAGAGAACTCAATTTGATCTCAACTTGGATTTTATAGGGACTGAGTTTCAAAAAAGTGTCTGGAACGAGCTGGTTACAATTCCTTTTGGCAAAACGTGCAGTTACGGACAAATCGCAAAAAATGTGAAGCGACCCAAAGCGTATCGTGCAGTGGGTGCTGCTAATGCCAGAAATCCAATTTCCATCGTTGCCGCTTGCCATAGAGTTATCGGGGCCTCTGGTAAACTTACGGGATTTGCGGGTGGTTTAAAAATAAAGGCTCAATTGCTTGAACTAGAATCAACTGGCCGCATTCCTTTAATTAAGTAGGCTTGAATAGCTATTCCTATGCTGGCATGATCATGGACTATGATAAAAAATCGAACCCAGTGGGATACAGCAAAAAGTCTAACTAAACATCTTTGGCCTGAAGGTTTCTTTGGTCTTAAAGTTCGCGTCTTACTTGCGATGAGCTGTTTGGCTTTGGCGAAAATAGTGAATGTATACGTTCCCTTTCTTTATAAAGATGCGGTTGATACGCTGTCTATTGCGCCGGTTTCCGCTATTCCTATAGGAATAATTTTAGGTTATGGATTGGCCCGTATTTTACAACAAACGTTTGGTGAATTACGGGATTTTATATTTGTACGTGTTTCCCAGCATGCTCAAAGGACGGTGGCACTTGAAACCTTTAAACATTTACACAATCTATCTTTAGCGTTTCATTTGGATCGGCAAACCGGTGGACTTTCCAGAGTGATCGAACGCGGGACTCGAGCCATTCAAACTGTTCTTAGCTTTATGCTATTCAATATTATGCCTACACTTTTGGAAATCGTACTCGTAACCGGCATTCTTTACCGAAAATTTGGCTGGGCTTTTGCGGCAGTCACTTTTTCGGCTGTTGGTTTGTATGTTTTTTTCACCTTCGTAATTACCAATTGGCGGACAAAATTTCGTCGATCGATGAATGACCGAGATACTGAGGCAAATACTAAAGCAATCGATTCGTTGTTGAATTACGAAACGGTAAAATACTTTGTAAATGAAGAACATGAATACAAACGGTATGATCACTCTTTAGAGCAATATCAAAACGAAGCCATCAAGGCCCAAAGTTCGCTTTCGCTTTTAAATGTTGGACAGGGAATGATAGTTGGCATGGGTCTAATTGGCGTTATGTGGCTGGCCTCCCAAGGGGTTAGTGATGGGACGCTAACCGTGGGCGATTTTGTTTTAGTTAATACCCTTTTGATTCAGCTTTTTATTCCGCTTGGATTTTTAGGCTTTGTATATCGAGAAGTGACTCAAGGCTTAATCGATATGGAAAAAATGTTTGAACTATTGGTCCTAAATGCCGATGTACCAGATGGTCCGAATGCCAAAACATTGCTGGTGAATCAAGCGGAAGTAGAATTTGATCATGTTAGTTTTTCCTACAATGCTGATCGATCTATATTGAAAGATGTAAGTTTCAAAATTCCCGCCGGCCATACGGTGGCAATCGTTGGTCCCAGCGGTTCTGGAAAATCAACGATAGCTAGATTATTATTTAGATTTTATGATGTGAAAAGTGGATCAATTAAAATTGGTCAGAATGATGTTCGTGATGTAACACAAAAATCACTTCGCAGTGCCATTGGAATAGTTCCGCAGGACACGGTTTTGTTCAATGATAGTATTGGTTATAACATTCATTATGGGCGACCGGATGCGAGCGAAAGTGATGTTGTCGAAGCAGCGCAAATTTCACAGATTCATGAATTTGTTGAAAGCTTACCAAAAAAATACAAAACTCCAGTTGGCGAACGGGGACTCAAATTATCGGGCGGTGAAAAGCAACGGGTAGCAATTGCCCGCACTGTGCTTAAGCGGCCAGCGATTTTGATATTTGATGAAGCCACCTCAGCTCTTGATTCCCATACAGAGAAGGAAATTCAGGCTTCGCTTCGTGAAGTTTCAAAAAATCGAACTACCTTGGTTATTGCCCATCGATTGTCTACGATCGTTGACGCAAATGAAATTATCGTATTGAAAAATGGCGCAATCATTGAGCGCGGGCGGCATTCAGAATTGCTAACTAAGGCCGGTGAGTATGCGTCTATGTGGCAAAAACAACAGCAAGCAAAAGAGTTTGAAGCTAAATTAAATGAAGTCTTGGCGAAATAAGAATATTTTATAACTACTCGGCAGTATAATACCCTAAACATTGAGAATCTATTTTATATTTGTTAGCTCTCACCAGGACGCGTTTTAAGATCGGATTGTTTTCCACACGGCTAAATTGGTCAGCATTGAGGTAAAACGTAAGCCCCAAAGCCCCTGTAGCGCCTAGAACTATCCAAGGGCTCATGCCATAGTCTAAAGGATTGAAAAGCATGGCCGTCCCGGCAAAAGTCCCAAGTGCTATAGACTTTATTTCACTAAGTCTTCGAAAAAGAAATTTTGTGATAGGTTGTTTTTTTTCATCAATCAGAACAATGTGTTCAGACCATCCGAAGGACGCGATTGTGGAAACAAAACTGATTAAAAAAGGCAGTGTCCATGAATTCACATTTAAACTAAAATCGACAAGGCTATCCATCGGCAAAAATGGAATCCTAGCCGCTGAAATGGCACTAGCCAGGGCGAAGCTTGAAAAAAATCTCATCGCAAGGTTCCTAGGATCGTGCCTCGTAAGTTCATTTTGCTTAAGTTTTGTCATTCGTCTGATAAAATTTTGAATGGGCGCGGTGGTTTTTGCCCATCGATCTTTGTTCAATCCAAAAAATAAAGCGGTCAGTAGAGTGAATGTTATATTGGCCGACTTTTGAAATGTAGTTAAGTTTCCTGAATGAATCCAAATGACGGATTCAGCAATTAAATTGAAAGTCACGACTACGCAGCCAATTCTATCGCTTTTTACCGATTGAATTGTTTGATCCTTAATCGATTTCAGAAGACGAACAAATCGATTTTGAGTTCGGGGTTTTGCTACGTCTGCGTAAGGAAGTAATACAATGTTGTCATGGTCAATCGCCGGAATATTTTTTATAACTTCTGCACTATCGCTAGAAACAAAAATGGTTGTAGCAGGTGCGCCTCGCTTTACTTTTTCAATTTCAGCAAGCACGTCAGACGCAGTGTTGGCGTCTGTAAAATTTACCTGTACTCTTTTTGGATAGGACGAGTTTTGTTCGCTTTCCTGTGCCTGTAAGTTTATTGAAAAAATAGAAATAAGAAATAGCAGAGTAAAACTATACTCAAAAGCGAAAATGAATCTCGTAATTCTTTTTGACAAAGTGACCATATTTTTTTCCGATAACGTTCAAAATCAATGGGAATCTATTTTGGTAGGGCTCGTTCCCATTCAAATAGACAATTTGGCAAGTGAAGCAAACTCAAGGCCGTAAAATGAAATGCCACTAATGGGTCTTCCAAACTTTGGATTGTGTAAAGATTTGAAACAAGTCCATTTTTCTAAATCGAAAATACCGGGGGCTTGGCGCAAAAATGAATTGGCATATTTGTTGTAGTCTGATCTGGCTCACTCGTTGAGGTATATATGAAAACTCTGCTGTACGTTCTTGTTTTGAGTTTCAATGTGTTTGCATGCCCGTTTACACTTCAGACTCTTAAGACTGACTATTTAGTATCCATGGATTTGTGCCAAGCCTTTGATCGCTATCATGCGGCGCTTGCTAAACTTGAATCCAAAGGAATTGCTAACCCTGAACGTATTTCTACTATATATGGTCCAAGGTTTATCAATTTTCCGGATTGGTCAAAGCTAGCTGAAAAAAACAAGTATGATCCCTGGTACGTCTATCAGCCGGCCCCGTTGACATGGGAAAAATGGGAAGTCGGCGCTAAGGTGGTAGATAGTTTGGCGGAACAAAATTTTTCAAAATCCAGAATGGAAACAATTGATATAAATTGGATATTAAAGCTTCACGGCGTTGCTCTAACCGGTTTGTTAGATACAGCTGGGGTTTTTCGAACCGGAACTGAACTTGGCAAAGCGTTTGAAAAGTCTACTAGTCTAACACTAGAGCAGATTTCCGGACTAAATAGTTTAAACTATAGAAGTACTTTAAACGCTAGCGAGCGATTGATAAGCTGGCACCCAACTCTGTGCTTAGAAGAAAAATCTGCTGATGAAGCCGCGGAATATCGTCAAAATCCACGTAATGTTAATCTTGGAAAATGGCCGGAATTGAAAGAGCCAAAATTTTTTACCGACGAGTATGGCAAACAGCGACAATGTGGTTATTTGCTTTATTCTAGTTCCAGCGATGTTGCCCCACAAATAAAAGCTTGGATTGAATTTTTGGATAGTTCCATAGTTTCCATTAATAATTTAACTGCAAATACAGACCCTATATACATTGCCGCCAAGTCACAACAGTGGTTTATTGTGATTCATCCTTTTGTTGGGGGCAATGGCCGAGTTAGTCGTTTTGTTATGGATTACTTTACTAAAAGTCTGGGTCTGCCGGCCGCTATTTTAAAAGATATGGACGGCGACGTCTACAATTCGACACAAGATTGGGCTCGGCAAGTTGGTCGCGGTATCGAGTACGCTGTGAAATATGCAGAATATTGTGCCACAGGCACGGGCGTTGAAAAGGGCTGCAATATCGTAACTCAGACAGCGACTGTCGCTCAATAGGAGATTACGATTATGAATTCAAAAATTCTTTTAGTCCTCTTTGCAATGGTGCTGGTGATAGTTTCATGTGAAAAGAAAACGGACGATAACTACGAGCGGATTAGTATTTCATCAGCAAGCTTATTGGCTGACAGTCAGCTTAGCCCTGCGGAAAAATCGGAAGGGTTAGCAAAACAAGCAGAAACACTTTTAACTGCGCAGGGGTTTCTTGAAGCAAAAGAGGTCGTCCAGCTTTCATTAAAGCAGGATTCGTCAAATTTAAGGGCGCAGTTTATAAATGCGTTGCTTGGACCTTTAATGTTGCAGCAGGGTTTTTTTACTCGCTATATGTCCGTGGCTAAAAGAGACCCTTTATTGCTAAACGAATATTTAGAGCTAATCAAGGGTCGACTGCAGTTGCCAGAATCTGCGCTAAAAAAATTTTTGACAGACGGAGTTCCTGTATTTTCAAATGAAGAACAGGTGCAAAAGCACATAGATTTAGTTTATGAAGCCTTTGATAGGCTTCGAATTTTTTCCAAAGAAATTAAAGACAATGAATTATCTATTAAATCAAATTTAGATCTAACGCCTGACTTAATTCGTAGATATGCCCAAGCGTGTGAAATTGTAACCACAGCAAAATTTGAATATGAATTAAAATGCCCCCCTTCTGAAAAAAGATATGACGTGAATTTAAATCGGGCGGATTTTGAATCAATTGAATATATCTCTGCGTGTTATCAGGTTTATTTTGCATTATTGAATGGATATGACCTGTCTAGTTCGGTTGCCACCAAGGGATCTTATAGGAAAAAAGTCAATCCTCCGGCCGCAGATATTTTGAGAGATTTATTGAAAGATTCTAAATTTGGCAAACTACGCTCTACTCACCATTTAGCTAAAGTTAAAGAGCTGGGTCTTGAAATGATCACAGGAATGAGATGGGCAATGGCTCGACAAAGTTCATTGTGTCCCATTGGTGAGGCGAATCCTAAAAATAGATTTGGAATGTTGATTAATTATGGAATATGTCTTCCACCTGTTATGGAACCTTTTTTGGCAGAATTTGAAAAGTCTTTTTTGGGACAGCCGCTTGATTTTGTATCGTCCAAAGAAGGAAAAACACACACAACAAAAATTGTACATTTGGCAGTGCTGGACAATCCCTATTTTGATTTAAGGACTTTGATGCCGGTAAAGTTTGATGCATGCGGGGCCATTCAAAGTGTGGCGGATCCCAAAATCAATGGGACTTACCCAAATGGCGATGCAAATATTGTAATTCCACTAAGGAATCCAGTGTGTTCAAAATAACTGTTATACTGGTTTTTTTATTTGGATTTTCAGGTTACCTTCCCATTGCTTGGGCAGTCCCTGCACGTTCCAATCATATCGAGAAATTTGAATTGCAAGAATGTAATTCATTTGGCTGTTTTAAAAGCAAGGGGCAAATTGGATATTTGTCGTTGCTTGGCGATATCATTTCATCCGAAGCCGTTACTTTGGAAGTGTTTTCTGACTTAAAAGGTAAACCTAAAGTATTTCATTGTGAATCTTACCGATATGATTTTTTGGCTAAATTTGTTTTGTGTGACAATCGAAAACTAAAATCGGTACCGTCGGTGACTTTGGATTCGAAGTTCAAAATTAGTGAATACAGTTATTAGAATTTTTTGGAGTTTTTTATGAAACGTATTGCAATTAAATTTTTCGGAATTCTTATTCTTGGCTTTTCAACTTTTTCTCAGGCGAAATCCATCGAATTTCAAGGCGTTGATATTCGTCCGGTGGTAGACTTTTTTGCAAAGCAAGTTACGCCATTGAAGCGTTCGTTTACTGTATACAACTGGTCAAGAGCCGGGGCCGTTGGTGATTCTGATAATTTGGGAATTGCAGAAAATGGAAGTAAAACCTTTTGGAGCCGTTACGGCGATCCGACTGGGAATTCGAATTCGTATGGCTATGGTTTGTATGGAGCGGCTGACCCAATTTATACGATGAGCTACGGCGGATATGGCGAAGACTGGTTGCTTTTAGAAATGGAATTTCCTGCTGGATTTAGATTACTTGATTTAGGGCGCTCGATGATGATGTTTCCGCAGGCCCCTGCTGAAGTGCAAACAATAATGAATAATTTCAATTGTCCGTTTGAGGGCTCGGTTGAACGCCTATTTTCGGCAGGCGGGTTTGACATTAAGACCAAGTGCCAGAGCTTAGTGAAGAAAATTTTTCAAAATGAACTTCAAATAGACGGGTTTGCCTATTTTTATGGAGAAACACCTTTCAAAGATTGTAGGGGTTCGTCCAATGGCGGATTTATGTCAGGTAAAGCTTTTGTGGTTACAGAATCAAAATGGATGAAACCGGGACTTGTTCACTATTATAATAGTAAATCGTCGCACTATCATGACCGTCGTATATTAATTCAAACTTTGATTTTTAGTACGGCAAATGGCAGTGAAACTTATTTTGCAAAAGCATTGAACGATTTGGCTTCTTACATGGAGGACCATCCTGATCAGAATTTAAAAAACTCATCCAACAAGTGTGAAGGTGATACGTGTATTATCACGGTTAATTTCTGTGATTCAAAAGGGGTCTGCGAAAACATCGCTTTGTCTGCGTTGCCTCGGCCTGGAGGTCCTTTAATTCTAAAGAAAGATCTATCAAAAGTTAATATGCCTGGGGGGTATGCGCCGTTGAGTTTACTTTGGTCAGATTTAGAAGGCGTGCCAAAGGCCACGACAGTTAGAGAGTGGTTAAAGTCCAACAAATTTGGATGTTCTGATAAAATGCCATACGAGGACTAATAAAATTTATCGCTGGGAAGAAATGTAAAAGCTAGCTAGGCAGAACGTTTAAAATCTGTAATTGTGTATGTGCCTTTTCCGGCTTTTTTAGATTTATACATATTTTCGTCGGCTTGGGTAACAACGTCGGGATGAGATACAAAGTCATTCTGGGGCAAAGGCGAAATCACAACACACCCAATACTGACCGATACTTTTATTTTTTTACCCTGTATTTCATGAATGCTTTCAACGCCGTTTAAAATTCTTTGGGCGACAATCTCTGAATCAGATCGTGAATGTAGCGGATCTAAAATAATGCTAAATTCATCGCCTCCAAGTCGGGCAAACAAATCGGACGCACGAATGCACGTTTTGACTTTTTCAACTACTGCTTTTAATAAAAGATCTCCATAGTGATGGCCCAACTCATCATTTACTTTTTTGAATCCATCTAAGTCAAAATAGAGACAGGCAAATGTTCTGTCTAGACGTGCATTCATTAGTATTGCGTGATCTAAAAATTCTTGAAATACTTGTCGATTTGATAAACCAGTTAATTGATCGTGGGTCGCCATTTTCTTTAGCTCATCAGTTGCAGTTTGCAATTGATTTAACAAATAGCCAGTATAAAGAGTAACCACAAAAAAATTCAAAGCCATTGACCAAGTGATATAAGAATGTTGCTGCCAATAATCGCTAAATGAAAAAACAAAGGCCAAGCCAGCGGCAGACAAAAAGGCGGCACCGATCAAATATTTTATTCCAAACCTAAAACCATTTCCAATGGTAATAAATGAAAAAGCAAATAAATATAAAGATGCAAATTCGCCATTTAAGTATAAAAAAAGTGTCGCTGCCGAGGTGTCATGATTAATCCCTAAAATGCGACGTAGGATATTTGAATTTGAATCGTAGATGATATGCGCGAGCGAAAGGGTTGAAAAAATTATTGACCACAAAACTAAAAGCCAAGCCTTACCGGGCAACGTGGTCAAATTTAGATCTGGATTGCCATAGCGATAAAATACGGCTATCAGGGCTGTAGTTATAATCAGCAGTCGAAGTAAAGCCTGCTGATGTTCTGTATCAGGCCGTTTCTTTAGCTGATAGTGAATATTTTTTAAAAATTTCATCGCTTAGTACTCGGCATTTTCTTTAAATTAGTGAAGAGTCCCAATTTGAGACTCTTGTTTAAGGTTTTCTATCCCTCCTAATTTTTTTCTGCTAAGTTAGGCCCATGTTAAATAATGATATTATTCGAAGTTTGCGTTATATTTTAAATATCGAAGACAAAGCACTTGCAGATATCATCGGACTATCTGGAGGAGCTGTTACCTTGACCAATATCCGGTCTATGTTAAAAAACGAAGACGATCCCTCTTTTATTGCCTGTGATGACAATGTAATGGCTCATTTTTTAGATGGATTAATATATTTCAAACGAGGCAAAGACGAATCTAAGCCGGCAATGCCCTTCGAGTTACCTATCACCAACAATTTAGTATTGAAAAAGCTTCGTGTAGCTTTTGAGCTTAAAGAAGACGATATTCATTCAATTTTAGAAACCGCTAGCTGTAAATTGGGTCGGTCTGAATTGAGTGCTTTTATGCGCAAGCGTGATCATCCAAATTACCGGGACTGCGGCGATCAGGTTATGCGATATTTTTTAAAGGGCCTAAAACTAAAAATTCGTGGATCTTAGGTATTTGAGGCACATCAAACCATTTCTAAATCGATCTTAAATTAGACTTGAATACTGTTTCTAACGGGAACAGAATCAAAAAATGAAAAAATCCACTGTCAAAATAATGCTTTTGGGATCTGGCGAGTTAGGAAAAGAATTTGTGATTTCCGCTCAAAGATTAGGATTATTGACAGTTGCAGTTGATAACTATGAGTCGGCTCCAGCCATGCAGGTTGCCGATCATTTTGAAGTTATAGATATGTTGAATCCAGAAGAATTGGAAAAGGTCGTAAATAAACATAGACCCCAAATCATTGTTCCTGAAATTGAAGCCATAAGAACTGAAAAACTAAAAGAATTCGAAGATCGTGGAATTCAAGTGGTTCCCACGGCAAAAGCGACTCATCTAACTATGAATCGCGATGCAATTAGGGATGTGGCCTTTAGAGAATTGAAACTTAAAACGGCAAAGTTTTTATATGCTGAATCTTTTGAGCAGTTACTTTCAGCTAGTCGAAAAATTGGATTTCCTAATGTGGTAAAGCCTGTCATGTCGTCTTCTGGCAAAGGTCAATCCATTGTTAAATTTGAAAAGGACGTGATGTCGGCCTGGGATTGGGCAGTTTCAGGAATGCGCGGCGACAAACAGAAAGTGATAGTAGAAGAGTTTATATCATTTGAATCCGAGATTACGCTTTTGACTATTAAACAAAAAAAGGGTCCTACTTTATTTGTAAATCCAATTGGCCACCGCCAAGAGCGAGGAGATTACCAGGAGTCCTGGATGCCTGCTCGAATGACAGCTGTTCAATTAAAAAAAGCGCAAAATATGGCGAAAAAAGTTACCGACTATTTGGGAGGCTCGGGACTATTTGGGGTCGAGTTTTTTCTGACTAAAAAGGACGTGTATTTTTCTGAACTTTCACCACGGCCCCATGATACAGGCATGGTAACTATGGCGTCCCAAACTCTTTCAGAATTTGATCTTCATTTGAGAAGTGTACTTGGCCTGCCAATTCCTGAAATTACTTACTTTGGTGCAACGGCATCGGCGGTTATATTGGCCGATCAGGAATCAAAAAACTTTGAATTCACTGGTTTGGAAAAAGCTCTTCAAGTAAAAAGCTCTGAAATACGATTATTTGGAAAACCTACGACCCGCAAATACCGCCGAATGGGAGTCGCTTTGGCGCGGGGAAAAACCACTGACGAAGCCCGCAAAAAAGCCAAACTCGCAGCAGGCAAAATAGTTATTCGCTATCAAGATGGTAACTAGAAGTAAGACCTTGATAGGTATGTTAACTGGCCTTAGCCAACTTTAGTTGAGTGTATTTTTTCAGGGCTTCAATTGCTTCTTGAACAGCCAATTTTATAGTTAGCAATACGGGCCCAACGTCGTGGTTATTTTCAGCTTCGGACTCTAAGTGTTCGCAGAGACTGCTCAGATATATAAGACCAATCGAAGCGCTGCTTGATTTCAAAGCATGGGCACGATCAGATATTTCAGTGTGTCTAAAAACAGCATTTGAAGTAAGTGAATCAAATTCGAGGACTGATGATTCCAAAAAAAGTTTCACTAAAGCTAAATCAAGTGGAGTGCCCCTCGAATTGAATCGAGAAAGCTTGTCTAATACTGTGAAATCCAATACTGGTAGGGCTGACGTCATGTTTAGACATCGTCACAAAATATCAAATAGGGGAGTCTAGTTCCTGGGATTCAAGACCGATTTCTTTCAAAGCGACCTTGAGAGCAGCAAATCGCGTTGCGGATCGTTGCCTAATTTGAAAATATGGCTTCCCACTTGTGAAAAGCCCCATTTTTTGTAAAAGGCTTGTGCGCGAAAATTATTTTCCCAAACACCAAGCCAAAGAGTGGAAAAGCCAAGCTCGATAGATTGTTTGATTCCGTGTTCCATCAATGATGCTGCGACACCTTGGCCGTGCCACTTAGTATCTACGTAAAGGCGGACCAATTCAACTGGGTTTGGTCCCGTGATATCTGGTTCTAAATTTCCAAGGTGTAGCTGGTAAAATCCTGCTAATAAAGTATTATCAAAGGCAAGCATTGTGATTCGATGGGAATCTTCAATTTCTTTCAGTATCACTGGCACATTAAAAGCTTTTGAAATATATAAGTCCATGTCTGCGCTTGAATTGTCTTTTGAGAACGTATCTTTAAACGTTTTATCACAAAAATTGGCTAAGACAACGGCGTCTGTAGCGTGTGCTTTTCTAAGTGAAATCATTTTTTTACCTATCAGGTTCGTACCAATATTTTAAATCGCTGGTTGACTGCTTAAATCCCAATGCCGCTTTGATCACTTGAAAAATCATGGGACCAACTATTTTAAAGTTCGTAGTCTTTCTATAAAGAGTGCCGACTTGAACAGACTTTAATCGAATGAATTTCAATTTTTTATTTTTGGCGTGTTTACGCATGTTGATTGCAAACGCAGTATCTTCAGCTACGAGACGATTTTCTGGAAATCCGCCGATAGCCAGCGCTGCTTCTTTTGAAAAGAAAAACATGGCTCCATAAATACCCGAAATCATCAAAACTATTTTTTGAATAATCCAGGCCCCCACTATTACAGTCAATTTGTTCGAGATTATTTTTACTCCCAAAGCCCCGCCGATATACTTTTTTGTTTGCATCGCTTTCCAAACTTGAGTGAGACCGGTGTCAGGTAAAAAACTATCAGCGTCAATTGTAACAATTAAATTATAGGTAGCATTTATAATACCGGCATATGCCTATACGGTTGACTAAGGTTAGTGGTTTGAGTAGTAAAAGTAGTGGCAAAACCAAAGTACCCAAAAACGCTGTTAGAGTTCGTTGCGCAGTT